>VGDA01000496.1 GCA_016869915.1 Alphaproteobacteria bacterium | reverse complement strand
AGCTCGCCGCGGATCGCCGCCGAGACGATCGCGCCCACGACGCCGACGCCCGCCGCTTCCGTCACCGCCGCGATGCCGAAGTAGATCGAGCCCAGCACCCAGAAGATGATCAGCAGCGGCAGGACGAGGCCCTTGAGCATCGCCAGCTTCTGCGCGAGCGGGATGTTGCGCTCCTCGGCCGGCGCGGGCGGCCCGAGGCTCGGGTCGAGGCGGCAGCGGATCAGGATGTAGCCGATGTAGAGGCAGCCCATCATCACGCCAGGGGCGAAGGCCGCCTTGAACAGGTCGCCGATCGAGACACTGGCGGTCAGGCCATAGACGATCAGCACCACGCTCGGCGGGATCATCGTGCCGAGCGAGCCGCCGGCGCAGATCGTGCCGATGGCGAGCTTCTTGTCGTAGCCGAGGCGCAGCATCTGCGGCAGCGCGATCAGGCCGAGCAGCACGATCTCGCCGCCGATGATGCCCGTCATCGCCGCCATGATCATCGCGACCACGACGGTCTGCATCGCGACGCCGCCGGGCAGGTTGCCCGAGAAGATGTACATCGCGTTGTAGAGGTCCTTCGCGACGCCCGAGCGCTCCATGATGCAGGCCATGAGCACGAAGAGCGGCACGGCGACGAAGACGTATTCCTGGACGAAGCCGAAGACGCGGCTGCCGACGAGCGGCAGGCCCATGGGGCCCATCCAGAGCACGGTGCAGCCGCAGGCGATGGTCAGCAGGACCCAGGCGAGCGGCATGCCGGTGAGCATCAGCCCGATCATCACCGCGAGGATCAGGAGCGTCGCGCCGCCGATGCCGAGGCCGCGGAAGCCGGACCGCAGCGTGTCGAGGATCGTGCTCCAGAGCGACAGGACCTCCATGCCGTCGAGGGCGACCAGCACCACGGCGACGGCGACGATGGAAAGGAAGACGCGGAACTGGGCACCGGTCAGCAGGCGCTTCAGCTGCACCGCGAGCTGCACGAAGATCAGGATGGCGCCAAAGACGATCAGCGGCTTCAGCAGCGCCGGCAGCGGCGGGTTCCAGGAACTGCCCGTGCGCTCCACGATCTGGATCGACATCATCGCCTGCCGCCACGACGCGAGGATCAGCAGGCCGACGGCCAGGAGGCCGAAGCAGGTGGCGACGATGTCGAGCGTGCGCTTGCGCTCGGCGCGCGCGCCGTCATAGAGCGACGTGATCGCGATGTGGCGCCTGCGCTGCGTGACGTAGCCGCCGGCCACCAGGTAGCAGGCCGAGCAGAGCATGATCGTCGCCTCGAAGGCCCAGTCGGTCGGCGCGTTGAAGATGTAGCGCGCGAAGACCTCGTAGGTCGTCGCGACGGTCGCGGCGAGGTAGAGGTAGCTGGCGTTCATCGCCAGCCAGTTGATCGCGCGCTCGACCGGCGAGTTCGCGTGGTCGGCAGTCGTCGCGGCGGTGGTCATGCTCGTGTTCCCCCCTGAAAGCCAGAGAGGGGGCCGTTGGGCCCCCTCTCCTTCGTCTTCTTCTCAGTTCACTGGTAGTCCGCGGGAAGCATGCCCATCTGCTTCATGAACGAGATGTTGGCGTCGTAGGCCTTGCGCGCAAGCTCGCTGCCCGCGGCGAAGTCCTTCCAGGCGCCCGCCGCGACCTGCCGGAACTTGTCGCGCTCGCCCTGCGGCCAGTCGATGATCTCGATGCCGCGGGACTTGTCCGCGAGATCGCGTGCGACGAGCTTCCGGTCCGCGATGTCGGCCGACATGATCAGGTCGGTCATCGCGGCGCGGTACCAGCCATCCACCGCGGCCTGCTCGGCAGCGTTGAGGCGGTTCCACAGCCCCATGTTGACCGTGAACTGCAGGATCGGCATCGAGTGGATGCCCGGGTAGATCGGGAACTTGGCGACCTTGAACAGGCCGACCGAGTCGCTCATCGAGTAGGTGCTGTCGTCGGCGGCGTCCACGACGCCCTTGTCGAGCGCGGTGTAGGTCTCCGACGGCGGCATCGCGACCGGCGCGCCACCGACGCGGCGGAACACGTCCGCGGCGAGGCCTTCCGGCGAGCGGATCTTCTTGCCCTTGAAGTCGTCGACCTTGCGGATCGGGACCTTCGAGATGAAGGCTTCCTTGCCGCCGGTCGCGCAGCCAACCACCTTCACCTGCTTGTTGGCGTACTTGTCGAAGATCTCCTGCAGGATCTCGCGCCCGCCGCCGTAGTAGCAGAACTGCATGAGCTGCCACGGGTTGTCGAAGCCGGCGATCAGGTCACCCATGAGGGCGAAGGCCTTGTCGCGGCCCGAGAAGTAGACGGTCGAGGTCAGGTCGCCCTGCAGGATGCCCTGCGCGACGGCGTCGATCGTCTGGTTGTGCGGGACGACGGAGCCGATCGGCGTCAGTTCGGCCTTGACCTTGCCGCCAGTCATCGTGGTCAGCACCGGCAGCCACTTCTCGATCGACTTGTAGTAGAAGTCGCCGGCCTGGGCCGAGGTCTGGATCTTCCAGTTCTGCGTCTGCGCGTCGGCCGACTGGGCGACGAGCACGCCCGCGGCGATCGCGGCCGCGGCGAAGATGGACTTCATGTTTCCTCCGTTTGATTCGGGTTGGTCGTGGCCAAGAGGCTAGGCGATGCGGTTGCCGCTGTGAAGCGCGCAGCCGCCGTCATGCCGGATTTCCCGGCATCTCGAATGGCGTCCCGTCCAGGAAGCGCCGCAGCACGTTGGCCGTCAGGCGCGAGATCCCGTTGCGATAGCCGTCATGGGCGAGGCTGCCGACATAGCTGATCGAGCCCGTCGACCAGACCGCGCCGCCGCCCGGCGTCTCGAAGAAGACGATGTCCGCGCGCA
>VGDA01000495.1 GCA_016869915.1 Alphaproteobacteria bacterium | reverse complement strand
CCCCCGTGCGTTCGCCCGCCTTCTACAACGCGCTATTCCGCGCCAGCGCGATGGACGCCGTGTTCGTCGCGATCGACATCGCGGCCAAGGACGCCGCGCGCGGCTTCGAGGGGCTGCGCGCGATGGCCAACGTCGCGGGCGTCGTGGTGACGATGCCGCTCAAGCAACTGGTGCTGCCGCTGGTCGACGAGGTGCTGCCGCGCGCACGCCAGGTCGGCGCGGTCAACACGATCCGGCGCGAGCCGGATGGCCGCCTCGTGGGCGACATGTTCGACGGGCGTGGCGGCGTGCTCGGGCTGCGCTGGGAAGGCCACGAGCCGCGCGGCCGGCGCGTGCTGCTGGCAGGCGCCGGCGGCGCGGGCAGCGCGCTCGCCTTCGCGCTCGCCGAGGCCGGCGCGTCCGCGCTGTCGATCGCCGACATCGACGCCGCGCGCGCCGCGGACCTCGCCGCGCGCGTGGCCGCCGCGCATCCGGCGACCGCGACGCGCGTCGCGCCAGCGGATCCCGCGGGCCACGACATCGTCGTCAACGCCACGCCGCTCGGCATGAAGCCCGGCGACCCGATGCCCGTCGACCCGGCGCGCCTCGCGCCCGGCACCGTCGTCTTCGACATCATCACCAATCCCGATCCCAGCGCGCTGATGCTTGCGGCGCGCGCGCGCGGCTGCCCGGCGATCGGCGGCCGGCATCTCTACGAGGGCCAGGCCTTCTTCGCTGCGCGGTTCCTCGGCATCCCCTTCGTGCCGGAGGGGCGGCCCGAGGTCGAGCTGCCCTGAGGCCTCAGTTCGCCGCGGCGCGCGGTAGGACGAGGGCGATGTCCGGGAAGACCGCGAGCACGACCATCATCAGCACGAGCGTGGCCACGAAGGGCAGCGTGCCGATGATCACGTCGTCGATCCTGCCGCGCTTGCGCAGGCCCTGGACGACGTAGAGGTTGATGCCCACGGGCGGCGTGATCATCGCCGTCTCCATCAGCAGGATCACCAGGATCCCGAACCAGATCGGGTCGTAGCCGGCCTGGAACATGATCGGCGCGATGATTGGCACGGTGGCGACCATCATCGACAGCGTCTCCATGAACATGCCGAGGACGACGTAGAAGGCGATCACCGCGACCAGCAGCTCGGTCGGCGACAGGCCGAGCGAGGTGATGAAGCGGTTGACCTGCGTCGTCAGGCCGATCGACGTGATCACGAAGTTGAGGAAATAGGCCGCGACGAGGATCGCCATGATCATCGCCGTGGTGCGCATCGTGCCCTCGAAGGCCTGCAGCAGCGCGCGCAAGGTGAGCCGCCGCCTCGAGGCCGCGACGCCGAGCGCGGCCAGCACGCCGAGCGCGGCGGATTCGGTCGCGGTCGCCCAGCCCGCGTAGATCGACCCGATCACCGCGAGGAAGATGACGAGCGGCGGGACGAGGTCGGGCAGCGCCTTGACGCGCGCGTCCCAGGTCGCGACGGTCCTGGTGCCGCCCCATTCCGGCCGCCACAGGCAGAAGAGCAGCACGGTGAGGCTGAACATGCCCGCGAGCACGAGGCCCGGGATGATCCCCGCAAGGTAGAGCTTGGGGATGGAGGTCTCGGTCAGCACGCCGTAGACGATCATGTTGATCGAGGGCGGGATGAGGATGCCGAGCGTGCCGCCGGCCGCGATCGTGCCGAGGAACAGCCGCTCGGAATAGCCGCGCTTCTCGATCTCGCCCATCGCGACCGTGCCGATCGTCGCGGCGGTGGCGACGCTCGATCCCGAGGTGGCCGCGAACATAGCGCAGGCCGCGACGTTCGAGTGCATGAGCCCGCCCGGCAGCCAGGGCATCCAGAGCACGAGCGCGCCGTACATCCGCTCGGCCATGCCCGAGCGCAGCAGGATCTCGCCCAGCAGGACGAAGAAGGGGATGGCGACCAGCAGGAAGTTGTTCGACGTCGCCCACGCGATCTCGCCCATGGCGAGCGACAGCGGCAGCCGCGCGTAGATCTCCGCGAGCGCGAGGCCGAGCACGCCGAGCGTTGCGGCGACGGGCACCGCGAGGGCGAGCAGCCCGATGAGGATGGCGAGCGTGACCCAGATCATCGGCCTGCCTCCCGCGCCGCGCGCTCCTGGAGGTCGCGGATCTCCTCCTCGACCTCCTCCTCGGCCGAGCGCGTGCCGGCCAGCCTGACGGCTTCGCCGGCGCGGCCGGCGAGCGCCGCGGCCAGCGCCTGGGCGAAGAGCAGGATCCCCGAGGCGAGGAAGACGGCGAGCCCGGCGAGCCAGACGACCTGCGGGACGACGATCGGCGTCTCGAGCGCGGACTGGCTGCGCGAGCCCGCGGTCCAGGACTGGCCGGCGACGCCGATGCCGTGCCATGCCACGAGGCCGAAGAAGGCGAGGAACAGCGCGAGGCCGGCGAGGTCGAGCGCGATGCGCAGCGCCGGCGCGAAATGGACGTAGAGCGAGTCGATGCGGATATGCGCGCGGTCGAGCAGGGCGGCGCCGAGGCCCCAGGCCGTGCCGATCGCGAGCGCGTAGCCGGCGAGTTCGTCCGCGCCGCCGATCGAGGCGGCGAGAAACTTGCGCATCAGCACGTCGATGCCGATGACGATCGCGGCGAGGAGCACGAGCGCGCCCCCGAACCAGAGGCCCCAGCGCGACACGCGCCGGGAGAGGGCCGAGAGCCTGTCCATGTCGGTCGCGTCCTTGCGCGCGGCGGCGCGGCGGCGCGGCGGGCGGCCCCTCCCGGCGCGGGCCGGGAAGGGCCGCCGCCCGGCGTCAGCCCGTCGGGGCCTTGAGGCCGAGGACCTTGCCCACGGTCTCGTTCCACTCGCGGGCGCACTC
>VGDA01000494.1 GCA_016869915.1 Alphaproteobacteria bacterium | reverse complement strand
GAGTCTGAGGCGCCTTCATCCGATCGCCGCGCGGCCGCCATCAGCCCGCCGCGGAACGAGACTCTCCTCCACGCGTTGTCGCCTTGCCGGGCGGCGCGGCGACTGGAGGACGGACGATGGAACGGGACGACGACGCGACGACGACATCCGGCGAGCCCGACCTGCGGGACCTGCTCGAGGGTCCCATGCTGCACGCGGTGATGCGCCGCGACGGCCTCACCCGCCTCGACCTCGACGCCGCGATCGCGCAGGCCCGCGACCGGCTGCGCGCCTCAGCTCAGGCCGGGTCCAGCTCGCTGTCCCAGTAGAGGAAGTCGCGCCAGCTCTCGTGCAGGAAGTTGGGCGGGAAGGCGCGGCCATTCTCCTGCAGCTGCTGGGCGCTCGGCGCGTAGGCGCCGCGGCGCGGGAACATCCGAGCCTCAGCCGGCGTGCGGTTGCCCTTCGCGAGGTTGCAGCAGCCGCAGGCGGTGACGACGTTGGTCCAGGTCGTGGCGCCGCCGCGCGAGCGCGGGATGATGTGGTCGAAGGTGAGCTCCGGCGTCGGGAAGGGTTGCGCGCAATACTGGCAGGAGAAGCGGTCGCGCAGGAAGACGTTGAAGCGCGTGAAGGCCGGGCGGCGCTCCGCGGGCACGTATTCCTTGAGCGAGATCACCGACGGCAGGCGCATGCGCCGCGACGGCGAGCGGATCGTGGTCTCGTACTCGGAGACGATGTTCACGCGGCCCAGGAAGACGGCCTTCACCGCCTCCTGCCAGGGCCAGAGGGAAAGCGGGAAATAGCTGAGCGGGCGGAAATCCGCGTTCAGCACCAGCGCCGGGCAGGACTCGACCGACAAGGCAGCACCTCGCGCTCGGGTATGCGTGCGCGACCGCCCTGCCCCACGGCATCGCGGCCGTCGGAAGAAAGGCTAAGCCGAGTCGCCATGCGGCACAACAACGCGGGGGACCCGGCCGTGGCCGCGCCGCGCTCAGCGCGGCAGCACGCGCGCGAGGAAGGCGCCAGCCTTCTCGAGGCCCGGTTCGTCGATCGAATGCGCGAGGCCCGGGCGGCGCTCGGCGGCCACGGGGATGCCGGCCGAGGCGAGGGCGCGCTCGGCCGCCTGCATGGCGCCGAAGGGCACGACCTGGTCGGCGTCGCCATGGACGAGCAGCACCGGCGGCCTCGAGATGGCGGCCACCGGCAACTCGTCCGCGGCCACAAGCGCGCCGGAGAAGCCGACGACGCCGGCGATCGCGGCCGCGCGGCGCGGCGCGACGAAGAGCGACATCATCGTGCCCTGCGAGAAGCCGACCAGCGCCAGCGCGGAGGCCGGCAGGCCGCGCGCCTCGAGCGTGGCGTCGAGGAAGGCGTCGAGGATCGGCGCCGCCGCCGCGACGCCCGACCTGACGCGATGCGGGTCGCGGTCCTGCAGGCTGAACCATTGCCGCCCATAGGGCGCCATGTCGCAGGGAAAAGGCGCGTGGGGCGACAGGAACTCGGTTCCTGGCAGCAGGTCCGCCCAGTAGGGCGCCAGCTGGACCAGGTCGTTGCCGTCCGCGCCGAGGCCGTGCAGCAGCACGACGAGCGAGCGCGGGCGTCCGCCGGTGGCGGGTCCGAAGGACGGGCCCTCGAGGGTGAAGAAGCCGGACATGGGGCCTTGCTAGCCGAAGTCGCGTGGTAGCGTCGAGGGCGATGACCGTCGTCACGCGCTTCGCACCCTCGCCGACCGGGCGCCTGCACAAGGGCCACGCGTTCTCCGCGCTCTTCGCGTGGAGCCGCGCGCGCGCGGCAGGCGGGCGCTTCCTGCTTCGCATCGAGGACATCGACGCGGGGCGATGCCGCGCGGAATTCGTCGACGGGATCCTCGAGGACCTCGCCTGGCTCGGCCTGTCCTGGGAGGAGCCGGTGCGGCGGCAGTCGCGCCACATGGACGACTACGCGGGCGCGCTCGCGCGGCTCGACGCGCTGGGCGTCCTCTATCCCTGCTTCTGCACGCGCCGCGACATCGCCGCGGAGATCGCGCGCGCCGGCGGCGCGCCGCACGGGCCCGACGGGCCGGTCTATCCCGGCATCTGCCGCGGCATGCCGCCGGGCGAGCGCGCGCGCCGCCTCGCGGCGGGAGGGAGCCACGCGCTGCGCCTCAATGTCGCGAAGGCGCTCGCGCTGCATGGCCCGCTGTCCTGGCGGGACGAGCGCGCCGGCGTCGTCGCCGCCGACCCGCCCTCGCTCGGCGACGTCGTGCTGGCCCGGAAGGAGATTCCGGCGAGCTACCACCTCGCCGTCACGCTCGACGACCACCTGCAGGGCGTGACGCTGGTGACGCGCGGCGAGGACCTGTTCCACGCCACCCATGTCCATCGCCTGCTGCAGGCGCTGCTCGGCCTGTCGACGCCGCGCTGGCATCACCACGCGCTGCTGCGCGCGGCGGACGGGACGCGGCTGGCCAAGCGCGAGGGCGCGCCGACGCTGGCGTCCATGCGCGGGGCGGGCGTGGATCCGGCGGCGCTGCGGCGCGAGCTCGGCTTCCCCTGAAAAGGCGAAGGGCCCTCCCCGCCTGCGCGGGAAGGGCCCCTGCCGTCGCCGGCCGCGGGCGGCCGGCCGTCAGTTGATCGTCGACGCCTCGGTCAGCTGCGGGCCGAGGTTGAGGAAGCCCTCCGCCTTGTAGCCGTAGTCGACGTTCGACTTGCGCGCCCAGACCGAGAAGCTCTCGGTGAGGGCGACGGCGCAGACCTCGTCGTTGATCTTGCGCTGCGCGGCCGACCAGAAGGCCTTCTGCTTTGCCGGGTCGGTCTCGATGCGCGCCGCCTCGATGTCGGCGTCGGCCACCTTGCAGT
>VGDA01000493.1 GCA_016869915.1 Alphaproteobacteria bacterium | reverse complement strand
CCACACGCGCCGCGCCGCGCATCGGTTCAGGTCTTGTAGTCGGGTTCCTCGCGGTCCAGGATGCGGCGCCAGGCGTCGAGCAGGAACCGACCCTCGAGCTTGTCGCTCCAGACGCCGCGATAGTTCCAGCGCAGATTGTCGGGCTGCCTGCGCAGCTGGTGCCCGGTCCACATGGCCATCAGCTGGTACTGGCAGGTCTGCTCCACCGCCAGCAATTCGTGCAGCGCGTCGTGCACCGTCGGTCCGACCGAGAGGATGCCGTGATTGGCCATGACCATCACGGTCTTGTCGCCCAGCGCCTCGGCGAGCCGGTAGCCCTCCTCCAGGCCGCCGGCCGGCCCGGTCATGGCGTCGTCGTAGGCGATGCGGTCGTTGACGATCAGGTTGTTGTGATGGGCGAGCGCCATCCGGCCATGCTCCAGCAGCGACAGCGCGGTGACATGGGGCGGGTGCAGGTGCAGCACGCAGCGGGCGTCGGCGCGGACCTTGTGGATCGGCGCGTGGATGTGGAAGGCGACGGGGCGCACGACGCCCTCGCCGCGCACGATGTTGCCGTCGTAGTCGACGACGATCAGGCTGGAGGCCGTGATCTCCTGGAAGAGCATGCCGCGCGGATTCAGCAGATAGAGCTCGTCGCCCGGCAGCATCAGGCTGAAATGATTGCCGATGCCGCTGTTCAGACCCATGCGGGCGCTGATGCGGAACGCCGCCGCGAGGTCGCGGCGCAGCTCGGCCTCGGTCTCGTTGCCCAGATCGGCAGCTCGGATCGTCCCCATGATCGTCATCCCCTTGCAATCGCGCGTGCGCGAAGCTTAGCCCAACTTGCGCAGAATCGGAACCCTGATTCAGTTATATCAATAGGTTAGCCGAAAAGTCGGCACTACATTTTTGGTACATTGCGGTCAGGCGGAGATGCTGGCTGGCAGCACGAGGTCATCCGCGCGCATGCGCTTTGGCAAGACGATGCCGAGGCGATCGAGGAGTGCCGCCTGAGCGTCGTCTGGCTGCGCGATGCACCGCAATCTGATGTCGCCCATCGTGGATGTTGGAAGAACGACGTCGTGGGACTGGATGCGCGCCAACTCCTCGATGATGGTTCGCGGCGAACTGCCAAGACCGGCGCGCTGCTGCCACATCTCCAGGGTCTTCCAGAGGACGAAGGCGAGGAAGCAGACGAGGATGTGGGCCTGCACGCGATCCTCGCGCTGATGCCAGATTGGCCTGACGCGCAGTTCGTCCTTCTGGATCCGGAAGGCCGCTTCGGCCTGAGTAAGCTGGATGTAGGCTTTCCACATCCGCTCGTCGGTCCAGTCGACGATGTTCGATCGCAACGCATAGGTGCCCTCGGACAGGGCGGCCCAATCGTCGAAGGCCGGATCGATATCGACCTGCAGGCGCAAGCCCGCCGGCGCGGCCGAGGGTTCAAGGGTGATCTTGAACCTCGCGGCGGCGCGCTGGTTCTTCTGCAGGATCCGTCCGATCTGGCGGTTGATCTGCGTCTCGCCCAGCTTTCTGGTCGCGGTCGCGATACGCTTGGCCAAGCGTTCCAGCGCCTCTTCGATGCGCTGCGCGAACTTCTCGTGCATCGCCTGCTCCTTGCTGCGGCGCGCAGCGGAGCGACACAGAACAACCGTCTCGCCGGTTTGCGACCAGTTCGTCAGCTTGACCTGGATGCCGTCCCGGATCTCGCGCCATCCGACGCGATCAGCGAGTTCCGCTTCGAACCGGCGCAGCTGCGCCTTCGGCGTTCCGATGATGTAGCGCCGGCCAGTGGCGCGCAGCCAGGCGAGGTTGTCCTCGCTGGCCATGCCGCGATCGGAGATCCACACGCGACCGACGACGCCGTGACGGGCCTCCATCGTATCGACGATTTGCCGCACGGTGCGGCTGTCGTTCGTGTTGCCCGGGAAGACCTCGTAGCCGAGCGGAAATCCGTCGAAGGTGACCACCAGCGCGATACAGACCTGCTTGCGGTCCGGTCGATGGTCGCGGCTATGACCGCGACGGGCCTGGGCATTGGCCTCTGCCTCGCCCTCGAAATACGTGCTGGTCACGTCGTAGAGCAGCACGTCGTTGTTGATCTGGAACAGCTCCCCGCTGCGCCGCGCCAGATGCGCCTCCAGCGCGGACTTGTGCTTCAGCAGATGATCGAGCGCCCTGTACAACCGGTCCTTGTTGACGAGGTCATCGCTCAATCGCAGCAGATCCGTCAGCGCCGTGCGCCGATACCAATCCTCGGCTATGTGCAGTTCGCTCGACGGCTCGCAAAGACGCGCCGCCACCAGGACCGAGGCGATGGTCGACCACGGCACCGCTTCCTTGCCGCTCGCCAGCAGCTGGTCGCAGAGCGCCGCGAGCCCTGTCCCGCGCCACAGCGCCAGAGCAAGATAGACGTCGCCGAACTGCCGAGAGCGCTCAACGCGGACGCCCTTCAGCCGGACGGGAACCGTGATATCCGGTTTGCCGTCGTCGAACAGGTCGGCCTGTTCCGGCGCGCCGATCAGGCTGCGCGCCAGCGCGCGGGCCTGGACCTGACCATGCGCATCGAGTTCGCCGAGATGCGCCACCGTTCGCTGGATAACCTGACGGCCATGACGCTCGCTGCGCACGAGACGCCAATAGCGATGCGTCTTGCCGTCCTTCTTGCGAATCGTGTGGCGCAGATACATGCCCCATCACAACCCACTCCGAAGCGCTCAAAAAAGGGGGTAGGTCGGCACTACACGCGCTTTTGCACCGTGCGGATCAACCAAGCCCTTGATCTCTATGACGCCGGAGGCTCAAAAAAACGGAAACCGTCCGCCAACTGCGCAAGTTGGGCTAGACCGCCGCGCCGCCCCAGC
>VGDA01000492.1 GCA_016869915.1 Alphaproteobacteria bacterium | reverse complement strand
GACGAGGTTCAGGCAGCCATTGAGCAGCAGCAACCCGGCCTCGCGCGCGTCGGGCGTGCGCCAGGTGAGCAGCGCGAAGGGCGCGGACAGCGCGAAGCCGGTGATCGTCTGCCAGACCAGCATCGTCGTCGCCTCCGAGCGCGCGCCGACGACGCGCGTGGCGATGACGCCGAGCGACCAGCAGACGGTCGAGCCGAGCACGAGCAGCGCCGGCCAGCCGACCGCGTCGCCGCCGGCGCCGGGGCGCACCACCACGAGCATGCCGAGGAAGCCGACGCCGATCGCGGACCAGCGCCGCCAGCCCACGGCCTCGCGGAGGATCAGCGCCGACATCGCGGTGACGATGAAGGGACCGACGAACATCAGTGTCGTCGCGGTGGCGAGCGGCAGCCGCGCCAGCGCGCCGGCCATGAAGCAGGTCGCGCCGAGGAAGCAGCAGCCGCGCAGGACCAGAAGCCTGCGCTCCGGCGTCGACGCCAGGTGCGCCGGGCGCATCGCGACCACGGGGAGGAAGAAGACCGCGAAGAGCGCGAAGCGGCTCCAGACGACGATCATCTCCGGCACGGTCTCCATCGCCAGCTTCTGGATCGCGTCGGTGATGCCGAATATCGCCTGCGCGCCCATCATGACGAGGACGCCGCGCGCGGGATGATCGCTGTGAGCCAATGCGGCACCCTCCCCAGGCGCGTGCCGATCATCGCTTGCGGAGCGGCATCGCGGGTCCAATGATAGCGCGCATTGCGGCAGGGGAGGGTTGCATGAACGTCAGGACGCGCGTCTGGAGCGACATCGACTTCGAGCGGGCGGGCAAGCAGGTGGGCTGGGTGAACCTTCCTCATTCGGTGACCCGCTCCGCCTACGGGATGATCGCGATCCCGATCGCGGTGGTGAAGAACGGCACCGGCCCGACGGCCTTCCTGATGGCGGGCAACCACGGCGACGAGTACGAGGGCCAGATCGCGCTGTGCAAGCTGATCCGCGCCATCGACCCGGCGCGCGTCCAGGGCCGCGTGATCGTCATGCCGGCCGCGAACCTGCCCGCGGCGATCGCCGGGGCGCGCGTGTCGCCGATCGACGGCGGCAACCTCAACCGCTCCTTCCCGGGCGATCCCGAGCGCGGCGTGACGCAGGAGATCGCGCACTACGTCGACAGCGTCGTGTTCCCGATGGCTGACCTCTTCGCCGACCTGCATTCCGGCGGCTCGTCCCTGGCCTACATCCCCTTCGGCAGCACGAACGAGGGGCCCGACGCTGCGCTCAACCGCCGCTCGCTCGACGCGCTCACGGCCTTCGGCACCGAGTACTCGGTGGTGTGGAAGCACGCCGACCCGCGCTATTCCCCCGGCGCCGCGATCGCGCGCGGCCTGGTGCAGATCGCCGGCGAGTTCGGCGGCGGCGGCAGCGTGAACCGCAGGATGCTGCGCAACGTCGAGGACGGGCTCTGGCGCGTCCTCAAGCACATGGGGATCTGGGACGGCCCGACCGCGCCCGCGCCCGCGACGCGCTACATGAACGTGCCGGGCATCGACTACCACGTGCACGCGCCGGCGCCAGGCCTGTTCGAGCCCGCGACCGACCTCGGCGACTGGGTCAAGGCGGGCAACCTCTGCGGCCACGTGCATTTCGTCGACGATCCCGGGCGCGAGGCGACGCCGTGCTTCTTCAAGCGCGACGGGCTCGTGATCTGCCAGCGCCACCCGGCGCGCGTCGAGCGGGGCGACTGCGTCGCCCACCAGGCGATCGATGGCGTCTGAGCTCTCCTGGCTGCCGGCCCGCGCGATGCTCGCGGGCATGGCCCGCGGCCGCTTCGCCTCGGCCGACCTCGTCGCCGCCAGCCTCGCGGCCATCGCCGCGGGCGACGGCGCGGTGCGCTCCTTCGTGCGCCTCGATCCGGCGGCGCGCGGCGCGGCGCGGGCGAGCGACGCGCGTCGCGCCCGTCGTCGCGCCCTCGAGGGCCTGCCCGTCGGCGTGAAGGACATCATCGACACCGCCGGCCTCGGCACGGAGTACGGCTCGCGCGTCTTCCCGGGACATGTCCCGGCGCATGACGCGCACGTGGTCCATCGCCTGCGCGAGGCCGGCGCGGTGATCGTCGGGAAATGCGCGACCACCGAGTTCGCGAACATGCATCCGAGCGCGGCGCGCAACCCGCATGGCCTGCGCCACACGCCGGGCGGGTCCTCGAGCGGCTCGGCGGCGGCCGTCGCGGCCGGCTTCGTGCCGCTCGCGCTCGGCACGCAGACCGGCGGATCGGTCATCCGGCCGGGCTCCTTCTGCGGCGTGTTCGCGTTCAAGTCGTCCTGGGGACGCACCGAGACCCACGGGGTGCACGAGCTCGGCCGCTCGCTCGACACGGTCGGCTGGTTCGCGCGCGAGGCCGCCGACCTGGAGGTGCTGTCGCCCGTGCTGCTGCGCGGCCATCGCCGCGCCCGCGCGGCGGGGCGCCCGCGCCTCGTGCGGCTCGCGACGCCATACGACGCGGCGGCGACCGTCGAGATGCGCCGCGCCTGCGACGCCTTCGCGCGCGAGGCGGAGAGGGCGGGCGCGCGCGTGGCGCGCCGCAGGCTGCCCGCCTGGTTCGCCGAGGCGCGCGACATGCATCGCATCGTCATCTCGGTCGAGGCCAGCCGCGCCTTCGCCCGCTACGCGCGCGAGATGCCGGCGCGGCTCAGCGCGCACCTGCGCGGCTTCGTCGCGCTGGGCCAGCGCAACGAGCGGCGCTACGCCGAGGCGCTGCGCTACGGCGACCGCGCGCGGGTCTTCCTCGACGAGGCCTTCGGCGAGGACGACGCCTTCATCGTGCCCGCGGCCGCCGGCGAGGCGCCGCGCGGCCTTGCCTGGACCGG
>VGDA01000491.1 GCA_016869915.1 Alphaproteobacteria bacterium | reverse complement strand
CGCGCGCGACCTGCCCGAGGCCGACGACGCCGATGCGTATCGCCATTGCGGCTGCTCCAGGAACGAGACCGGCGCGAGGATACGACAGCCCGGCGGTGAATTCCCCGACATGCGTGGTCGCCGCGCGACGCGATCGGCGGCTCGCCGCCAGGGCCCTTGCTGCGCGCCTGGCCGCCGACACCATTGCCCTCCCCGTCGCCGCGCTGCCGCGCGGCGCCACCCCTCCCATCCGCGCTTCGCGCGGATGGGAGGGGAGTCGGGGAGGACCACCTGGGGCTCCTCCCCCGGCCGCGCGGCAGCGCGGATGGGGGAGGTGGCGCGCGCCGCAAGGCGCGCGACGGAGGGGGCATGTGTCTCCTGCTCGGCGAGCGGACGCTGCGCGACGCGATCGGCGCGTTCCACCGCCGGAGCCCGCGCGCGGCGCCTGGCCGCCAGCACCATTTCCCTCCCCGTCGCCGCGCTGCCGCGCGGCGCCACCCCTCCCATCCGCGCTCGCGCGCGGACGGGAGGGGAGCCGGGGAGGACCACCAGGCTCCTCCCCCGGCCGCGCGGCAGCGCGGGTGGGGGAGGTGGCGCGCGCCGTCAGGCGCGCGACGGAGGGGGCATGTGTCTGCTGCTCGCGCGGCGCGCGACCGCTGCACGACGCGATCGGCGGCTCGCCGCCAGGGCCCTTGCTGCGCGCCTGGCCGCCGGCACCATTGCCCTCCCCGTCGCCGCGCTGCCGCGCGGCGCCACCCCTCCCATCCGCGCTCACGCGCGGACGTGAGGGGAGTCGGGGAGGACCACCTGGCTCCTCCCCCGGCCGCGCGGCGGCGCGGGTGGGGAGGTGGCGCGCGCCGCCAGGCGCGCGACGGAGGGGGCATGCGGTCCCTGCTCGCCGAGCGGCCGCTGCGCGACGCGATCGGCGATGCGTGCCGCGCTCGCATGCAGGCGAGCGCTTGCACTAGCATCGCGATCGCATGTCCTCCTGGCGCGACTCGCTCGCGATCCATCTCCGTCCGCGCCTGCTCGCCGTCCTGTTCATGGGCTTCGGATCGGGGCTGCCGCTGCCGCTGACCTTCGGCACGCTCACCTTCTGGCTCGCCGAGAGCGGCGTGAACCGCACGACGATCGGCCTGCTCGCGCTGGTCGGCACCGCCTATTCGCTCAAGTTCCTCTGGGCGCCGCTGGTGGACCGCATGCCGCTCGGCCCGCTCACCGCAAGGCTGGGCCGCCGCCGCGGCTGGGCGCTCGGCGTGCAGGCGCTTCTGGTGCTGGCCATCCTCGCGCTCGGCACGACCGACCCGCGCATCGATCCGCTCGCGACGGCGGCCGCGGCGCTGGCCATCGCCTTCCTCTCCGCGACGCAGGACATCGTCGTCGATGCGCTGCGCATCGAGCTGCTCGCGCCCGAGGAGCAGGGCGCGGGCGCGGCGGCGACGCAATGGGGCTATCGCTTCGGCATGATCGTCTCCTCGGCGGGCGCCCTCTACGCCGCGGAGTTCGGCGGCTGGGGCTTCGCCTTCTGCCTGATGGCCGGGTTCATGGCGGTCGGCATGGCCGCGGTCTGGCTGGCGCCCGAGCCATCCGCGCCGACGTCGCCGCAGCCGCGATCCGCCGACGCGCCGCTCGCCGCGCGCGCCTGGGACTGGATCAGGGGCGCGGCGATCGATCCGTTCCGCGAGTTCATGGGCCGCCCGGGCTGGGCGGCGATCCTCGTCTTCGTCGTGCTCTACAAGTTCGGCGACGCGCTGGCGGGCACGATGGCCAACCCGTTCTACGTCGCCATGGGCTTCACACGGATCGAGGTCGCGAACATCTCGAAGGTCTTCGGCGTGGTCGCGACCCTCGCGGGCGTGGCGGCCGGCGGCGTGCTCGTGCATCGCCAGGGCCTGGCGCGCGCGCTCGTTGCGTGCGGCGTGCTGCAGGCGCTGTCGAACCTGATGTACGCGCTGCAGGCGATGGTGGGGCACGACGTCCTGATGCTCGCGGCGACGATCGGCATCGAGAACTTCACCGGCGGCATGGGCTCCGCGGCCTTCGTCGCCTACCTCTCCGGCCTGTGCAACGTCGCCTACACCGCGACGCAATACGCGCTGCTCTCCTCGCTCGCCGCGGTGGGGCGCACGACGCTCTCGGCCGGCGGCGGGTGGCTTTCCCTGCAGCTGGACTGGGTGCTGTTCTTCGCCGTCACGACCCTGGCCGCCCTGCCGGGCATCGCGATGGCGATCTGGGTGATGCGCCGCTTCCCGCCGCGGCGCGAGGGGGAGGCATGAGGTTCGAGGCGGCCGACATCGCGTGGACGGGCGAGGGGCTGGACAGGCCGGAATGCGTGCTCTGCACCGCGTCGGGCGACAGCTACGTGTCGCGCCGCACGGGGCTGAGCCGCGTCGGCGCCGACGGGCGCACCGAGCACCGGGAGTTCGGCCCGGCCTCCGACTGGATGGTCAACGGCATCGCGATCGACGCCGATCGCAGCTTCCTCGTCGCCAATCTGGGCGGGCTCGGCTTCACCAACGAGTCGCATGTCGATCCCTCGGGGCGCTGGCTCTACGTCACCGAGACCTATGCGCGGCGAATGACGCGCTTCGCGCTCGCCGAGGACGGCACGCTGGGCCGGCGCGAGGTGGTGGCGGAATTCCGCGACGGCGCCTTCCCCGATGGGATGGCCTTCGACGCGGAGGGCAATGTCTGGCTGGCCTGCGTGGTCGCCAACCGGCTCCTGCGCGTGACGCCGTCGGGTCGGCAGGAGGTTCTGCTCGACGGCTCGGATCCCGCGACCAGTCGCGCCGCCGACGCGGCCTGGGAGGCCGGGCGCTTCGACCGGCCCACGCTCAACCGCGGCGAGTCGCTCGCGCTGGGCAACCTC
>VGDA01000490.1 GCA_016869915.1 Alphaproteobacteria bacterium | reverse complement strand
AGGCGAGAACGCCAATGCCGCGCAAATCGGCGAAATCCGGGCGAAGCTCGGCCTCGACCGCCCGCTGGCGACGCAGTTCTTCGTCTGGCTCGGGCACGTCCTGCAGGGGGATCTCGGCGAGTCGTTCTTCTACAAGAAGACGGTGGCCGAACTGATCCTCGAGCGGCTCGAGCCGACGCTGATGCTCTCGCTGTGCACGATCGTGCTGGCGGTCGCGATCGCGATCCCGCTGGGCGTGCTGGCGGCGTACAGGCACGACACCTGGGTCGACCGCGCCACGATGGCGTTCTCCGTGCTCGGCTTCTCGGTGCCCGTCTTCGTCGTCGGCTACCTGCTGATCCAGGTCTTCGCGCTCGAACTCGGATGGCTGCCGGTCCAGGGCTATCGTCGGCTGTCCCAGGGCTTCGGCCCCTTCCTCGAGCGGATGATCCTGCCGAGCGCCACGCTGAGCGTGATCTACATCGCGCTGATCGCGCGCATCACCCGCGCCTCGGTGCTGGAGGTGCTCGGCGAGGACTATATCCGGACCGCGCGGGCGAAGGGCCTGAGCGACGCCAAGGTCCTGCGCCGTCATGCGCTGCGCAACGCGGCGGTGCCGATCGTCACCGTCATCGGGATCGGGATCGCGCTGCTGATCGGCGGCGCGATCGTTACCGAAAGCGTCTACAACATACCGGGTCTGGGCCGTCTGGTGGTCGACGCGGTGCTGGCGCGCGACTTCCCCATCATCCAGGCGGTGATCCTGGTCTTCTCGGTCGCCTACGTGCTGGTCAATCTCGCGATCGACCTCGCCTATACCCTCTTCGACCCGAGGATCCGCTATTGAGCGCGGCGCGCAAAGGCGCCCTGGGGCGCGCCGTCCGCAGCAAGGGCGTGATCTTCGGCGCGGTGGTCATGCTCGCGATGCTGTTTGTCGCGCTGGCGGCGCCGCTGCTGGGCGCGGTCGACCCCGTGCGCATCGATCCGGGGTGCCGCAACCGTGCCCCCGGGGTCGAGTGCATGACCCGCGACGCCAGCGGCGCGCGGGTCGCGATGGTGCCGCTGATGGGAACCGACAGCCTGGGCCGCGACGTCTACAGCCGGGTGGTCTACGGCGCGCGCGTCTCGCTGCTCGTCGGGCTCGCGGTCGCGGCGATCTCGATCTCGATCGGTCTCGCGATCGGCCTCGTCGCCGGCTATTTCCGCTGGCTCGACGCGGTGGTGATGCGGCTGATGGACGGGCTGATGGCGATCCCCGGCATCCTGCTCGCGATCGGGCTGGTGGCGGCATGGCGCTCGGGGCTGTGGGGCGGCATCGTCTTCGCCGTCATCCTCGCCATCGTCGTGCCGGAGATCCCGCGGGTCGTTCGTCTCGTGCGCTCGGTCGTGCTGACGATCCGCGAGGAGCCCTATGTCGAGGCCGCGATCTCGGTCGGCACGCCGACGCCCCTGATCCTGATCCGCCACGTGCTGCCGAACACGATCGCGCCGCTGATCGTGCAGGGCACCTATATCTGCGCCTCGGCGATGCTGGTCGAGGCGATCCTGTCCTTCCTCGGCATCGGCATCCCGCCGCAGACCCCGAGCTGGGGCAACATCATGGCCGAGGGCCGCACGCTGTTCCGCGTCGCGCCGCACAACATCCTCTTTCCCGGCATCTTCCTCGCGGCCACCGTGCTTGCGGTGAACGTGCTGGGCGACGGGTTGCGCGACACGCTCGATCCGCGCATGAGCAAGCGCGTGTAGCCCCGTGTCCGCTGCGCCGGGTCCCGTCCTCGAGATCGCCGGACTCGCCGTCGGATTGCCCGCCGGCGCCGATCGCGCGCGCGCCGTCGACGGCGTCGACCTGACCGTCGGCGCGGGCGAGATCGTCTGCCTGGTCGGCGAGTCGGGTTCGGGAAAGTCGGTGATCGCCCATGGCGTGCTGGGCCTGCTGCCGCGCGCGCTGACCATCCAGGGCGGCGCGATCCGGCTGCAGGGCGAGGATCTGACCGCCGCGTCCGCCGAGCGCCTGCGGGCCCTGCGCTGCACGCGCATGTCGATGATCTTCCAGGAGCCGATGACGGCCCTCAATCCTGTCATGACCTGCGGTCGCCAGATCGACGAGGTGCTGCAAGAGCATACCGATCTCGATCAGGCGCGCCGGCGGGCGAAGATACTGGAGATCATGGCCCAGGTACGGCTGCCGGATCCGCAGCGCATGATCGACGCCTATCCCCACCAGCTCTCCGGGGGGCAGCGCCAGCGAATCATGATCGCCATGGCGCTGATCCTCGAGCCAGCGTTGCTGATCGCCGACGAGCCGACCACCGCGCTCGACGTCACGACCCAGGCGCAGATCCTGGCGCTGATCCGCGACCTGCAGCGCCAGCGCGGCACCGGCGTGCTCTTCATCACCCATGATTTCGGCGTCGTCGCCGAGATCGCCGATCGCGTCGCGGTGCTGCAGCACGGTCGCCTAGTGGAGGTCGGCCCCGCCGACCGCATCCTCGGCGATCCGCAGCATGCCTACACGCGCATGCTGGTCGCGGCCGTGCCCGCGATGGAGCCGCGCCAGCGCGACGCGCCCCGCGATGCCCTGCCGGTGCTGCGCACGCAGGGTCTCGGCAAGGTCTATCGCAGCCGCGGCTTCCTGCAGCCGGTCCGCGTCGTCGAGGCCGCCGCGGACGTCACGCTGGCTGTGCGCCGCGGCGAGACGCTCGGCATCGTCGGCGAATCGGGATCGGGAAAATCGACCGTCGCCCGCTGCATCGCGCGGCTGATCGATCCGACCGCGGGCACGATCCATCTCGACGACGACGAGATCGGCCGCCTGGGACGGTTCCGCCTGCGGCCCCACCGCCGGCGCGTCCAGATCCTGTTCCAGGACC
>VGDA01000489.1 GCA_016869915.1 Alphaproteobacteria bacterium | reverse complement strand
CCAGCCGCGACGCGGCGGCCCCTGCGGCTCGGGCTCGGGCTGCGCCTGCGTGGCGGGCTCGGCCGCGACCGGGGCAGGCTGCGCGGCCTCGGCTTTCGAGGGCTTCGTCTCCGGGCCGGATGTCGGCGGGGCCGCCGCAGGCGCTTCGACCGGCATGGCTGCCGGCTTCTGTGCCGAAGGCGCGGCCTCGACTGCCTGCTCGGGCTTGCGGTTCCAGGGCCAGGCGTGCTCGTCCGCCGGGGCCGCCGCCGCGGCGGGCGGCGGCGCCACCGGCTCGGGCGCGCCGAAGCGCCCGTGCTGGCCGTAGAGTTCCCGGGCACGCGCCCTCAGGTCGTCGTCATAGGACGGCGCCGCGGGAGGAGGGGGAGCCTCGCCGGGCCCGGCGTCGAGGCCGCCCGCGACCGGGGTGGCGGCGGCCGGCGCGCCATGGGCGTCGCCGTCCTCGCCGCGACGGCGCCTGCCGCCGCGCCTGCCGCGCCTGCGCCTGCGGCCATCCTCGTCGCCCTCGCCGCGCGGGCCGCGCGGCGCGGCGCCTTCGCCGCCCGGTGCCGCCTGGTCGGCGGAGGGCGGCGCGGGCTCGGCGAAGCCGCCGGCCTCCGAGGCCCGCGCCTGCGGAACCTGCTGGTCGTCGCCGTCGCCGCCGGGCATGGATTCGCCCCGCATGCCTTCGCCCTGCGGCGCGAAACCGTCCTCGCGCCCGCGTCCGCCGCGACCGCGGCGGCGGCGGCGACGGCCGCGGCCGCGGCCGCCGTCGTCGCCACCCTCGCCTTCGGGCTGGTCGTCGCCACGCTGCTCCCGGGACCAGCGCGCCGGCTGCTCGTTGGGCTCGCCGCCGAATTCGCCTTGCGGCCGCATCTCGTCCACCACCGCGGTGGGCGTGGCCTCGGGGGAGGCCTCCGCCTGAGCGTGCTCGGCGCCGGCGCGCACCGGCGCCGGGCCGGTCTCGCCGCGCTCGCGCTGGCGCACGCGCTCGAGCCTGAAGTTCGGCGGCACGAGGGTGTCATCGGGCTCGAAGGCGATCTCGAGGCCGTGGCGCTGCTCGATCGCGGACAGCGTCGCGCGCTTGTGGTTCAGGATGTAGACCGCGACGCCCGCCGGCACCGCGACCCTGAGGGCCGCGGCGCGCGACTTCATGCCTTCCTCCTCGACGCCGCGCAGGACGCGCAGCGCCGCGGATTCGGTGGAGCGGATGAACCCGCTGCCGCCGCAATGCGGGCACTTCTGGGAGGATACCTCCTCGAGCGACGGGCGCAGGCGCTGGCGCGACATCTCCAGAAGGCCGAACGGCGAGATGCGGCCGATTTGGATGCGCGCGCGGTCCGTGCGCATCGCCTCCTTCAGCCGGCGCTCGACCTGGGCGATGTGCCGGTTGTCCTCCATGTCGATGAAGTCGATGACGATCAGGCCCGCGAGGTCGCGCAGGCGCACCTGGCGCGCGACCTCGTCGGCCGCCTCCAGGTTCGTCTTCAGCGCGGTCTCCTCGATGTGCCGCTCGCGCGTGGCGCGGCCCGAGTTGACGTCGATGGCGACCAGCGCCTCGGTCTGGTTGAGCACGATGTAGCCGCCCGAGCGCAGGCGCACGGTGTTGTCGTGCATCTCGTCGAGCTGCGCCTCGACCTGGTGGCGCTGGAACAGCGGCGCCTGCGGGTCGTCGTAGAGCCGGATGCGGTCCGCGTGGTCCGGCATCAGCATGCGCATGAAGGTGCGCGCGGCCTCGAAGCCCTCGCGGCCCTCGACCTGGATCTCGTCGATGTCGCGCGAGTAGAGGTCGCGGATCGAGCGCTTGATCAGCGAGCCTTCCTCGTAGACGAGGGCCGGAGCGCGCGAGTTGAGCGTCAGCTCGCGCACGTCGTCCCACAGGCGCATCAGGTACTCGTAGTCGCGGCGGATGTCGGGCTTGGCGCGCTCCATGCCCGCCGTGCGCAGGATCACGGCCATGCCGTCCGGCACCTCCAGGTCCTGCATGATCTCCTTGAGGCGCTTGCGGTCCTGCTGCGACGTGATGCGGCGCGAGATGCCGCCGCCGCGCGTGGTGTTGGGCATCAGCACGCAGTAGCGGCCGGCGAGGGAGATGTAGGTGGTGAGCGCCGCGCCCTTGGTGCCACGCTCCTCCTTCACGACCTGGACCAGCAGCACCTGGCGGCGCTTGATGACCTCCTGGATCTTGTAGTGCCGCATCGGCTTGAAGCGGCGGCGGCGGGTCTCCGACGCTTCCTCGTCGTCCTCGTCCTCGTCGTCGCCATGCTCGCCGCCGAGCGATTCCGGCCTTGCCTGGGGCGGGCGGATGTCGGCGTCGGCGTCGCGCGGCAGCGGCTCGCCCGCCGCAATCGCGCCGGCATCGGCCGGCGGCGCGGACGGCTCGGCCGCGGCCGCTTCCCCGGCGGTCCCGGGGGCCGCGATGCGCGACATGTCGATGTCGAGCGCCGCCGCCGGCGGGCGATCCTCGCCTGCCGGTGCGGCGCCGTCGCCTGAACCGGCCGGTGCGTCGCCTTCCGAGGCAAGCGGGGTGACCGGCAGGGTGCTCGCGGCCTCGGACGCCATGTCGGCGGGGGGCGCCTGGTCGTCGGCCTCGCCGCGGCGGGGGCCGCGGGCCTCCGGCGCGTCGTCGTCCTCGTCGTCGCGCTCTGCGAGGCGACGTTCCTCGGCCAGCAGGGCCTCCCGGTCGGCGACCGGGATCTGCCAGTAGTCGGGATGGATCTCGCCGAAGGCGAGGAAGCCGTGGCGATTGCCGCCGAACTCGACGAAGCAGGCCTGGAGCGAGGGTTCTACGCGCGTGACCTTCGCGAGGTAGATGTTGCCCTTGACCTGCTTCTTGGTGCTCGTCTCGAAGTCGTATTCCTCAAGACGGTTG
>VGDA01000488.1 GCA_016869915.1 Alphaproteobacteria bacterium | reverse complement strand
GATGGGGCGACCCGCTCGAGCGCGACCCCGCGGCAGTGCTCAAGGACGTGCGCAACGAGCTGCTCTCGCCGGCGCGCGCGCGGCAGGACTACGGCGTCGTCGTCGACATCGCGAGCTGGACCGTCGATGCCGCCGCGACCCAGCGCGCGCGCGCCGCGATCCGCGCCGCGCGCGGCTGGCGCGAGCCGCCTGCGGTGCAGCGCCAGGACCCGCCCTCCGCCCGCGCGGCCGAGTGAGCCCACACGCAGCTGAAACGCGAACGCACGGGACAGATCCAGATGACCACCTACCGCGTCGGCGTCGACATCGGCGGCACCTTCACCGACATCGTGCTGCTCGGGTCGGACGGCACGATCCACACCAAGAAGATCTCCTCGAGCGTGGACAACTACGCCCGCGCCATCGTCGAGGGCCTGGTCGAGGTCTTCCGCGAGCAGGGGCTCTCGGGCACCGACATCGAGGAGATCAGGCACGGCACGACCGTCGCCTCGAACGCGATCCTCGAGCACAAGGGCGCGCGCACGGGCCTCGTCACGACCAGGGGCTTCCGCGACGTGCTGGAGATCCGCACGCTGCGCATGCCGCGGCTCTACGACCTGACCTGGAGCAAGCCCGAGCCGCTGGTGGAGCGCTACCTGCGCCAGGTCGTGGACGAGCGCGTCGACGCCCAGGGCCGCGTAGAGCGCGCGCTCGATCCCGCCGACGCCGAGCGCGCGATCGACCGCCTGCTCGCGGAGAAGGTGGAGGCGATCGCGATCTGCCTCATCAACTCCTTCGCCAATCCCGCGCACGAGCTGATGCTGCGCGACGTCGTGCGCCGCAAGGCGCCCGGCCTGCCGCTGTCGGTCAGCTACGAGGTGCTGCCGGAGATCAAGGAATACGAGCGCACCTCGACCACGGTGGTGAACGCCTATGTCATGCCGGTCGTGGCGACCTACCTGCGCGCGCTGCGCCGCGGCCTCGACGAGGCGGGAATCCCCGCGCGGCTGCTGCTGATGCAGTCGAATGGCGGCCTCACCACGGACGTCGCGGCCGCCGAGCGGCCGATGAACATCATCGAGTCCGGCCCCGCCGGCGGCGTGGTCGGCGGCCAGGCGCTGGCGCGCGCGCGCGGCCTCGACCGCATCATCACCTTCGACATGGGCGGGACGACCGCCAAGGCCGCGATGGTCGAGGAGGGCGAGGTGACGCGCGCGGCGGAGTACTCGGTCGGCGCGGGCATCATGATCGGCTCGCGGCTGCTCACCGGCGCAGGCTACATCCTCAAGGTCCCCGCGATCGACCTCGCCGAGGTGGGCGCGGGCGGCGGCAGCCATGTCTGGATCGACGCCGGCGGCTCGCTGCAGATCGGCCCGGAGAGCGCGGGTTCCACGCCGGGGCCCGTGTGCTACGCGCGCGGCGGCGAGGTGCCGACGGTCACCGACGCCAACGTGCTGCTGGGCTACATCAACCCCTCGCACCTCGTCGGCGGCGCGCTGAAGCTGGACGCGGCGCGCGCGCGCGCGGTGTTCGAGGCGAAGGTCGCCCGCCCGCTGGGCATGACGATCGAGGCCGCCGCGCATGGCGCGCACCAGATCGCCGCCTCCAACATGATCCGCGCGATCAAGGCGGTGTCGACCGAGCGCGGCCGCGACCCGCGCGAATTCTCGCTCTTCGCGTTCGGCGGCAACGGCCCGCTCTTCGCCTGCGGCATGGCCGCGGCGCTTGGCATGCGGCGCGTCGTGGTGCCGCCAAGCGCCGGGCTGTTCTCGTCCTTCGGCCTGCTCTACGCGGACGTCGAGCACCACTACGCGCGCAGCTTCCGCCGCCTGCTGCGCAAGGCCGACCTTGGCGAGATCGAGGCGGCCTGGAACGAACTCGCCGCGCAGGCCCGCGCGCAACTCGCCGTCGAGGGCTTCGAGGGGCCGCGCGCGCGGCTGCGCCGCTCCGCCGCGCTTCACTACCAGGGGCAGAGCTACGAGCTTGTCGTGCCGATGCCCGACGGGCCGATCGACGCGACGATGGTGCGGCTGCTCGAGGAGGGCTTCGGCCAGGAGCACGAGAAGACCTACGGGCACCGCGCCGGGCCGGACGAGCCGGTCGAGCTGGTGGCGATGCAGGTCGTCGGCCAGGGCCTGCGCGAGGGGCCGAGCGTTCCGGAGCGCGTGCGCGCGACGCGGCCCGAGCCGGTGCCGCCGCCGCCCCGCCCCGCCTGGTTCGGCGGCGCGCATGGCTGGGTCGAGACGCCGGTCCTGCGCCGCAGCGACCTCTCCATGCCGCGCACCGGGCCGCTCATCGTCGAGGAATACGACGCGACCTGCGTCGTGCCGCCGGGCGCGCGCGCGCATCTCGACGAGGGCGGGTCGATCGTCATCGACCTCGCGTGAGCCTGGGCAGGGATCGTCGCGCCGGCGCCATGGGGCGCCGAAGGGGAGGCAGGGGATGACGGAGGTCAACTGGCGGGCCAGGCCGTGGAATGGCTGGCACCGCCGCTCGAACGCCAGCGAGGACGCTGAGCTCACCCATGTCGGGCCGGGCACGCCCTGCGGCGAGTACATGCGCCGCTTCTGGCATCCCGTCGCGATGACGGCGCAGGTCGGCGACCTGCCGCTGGCGATCCGCGTGCTGGGCGAGGACCTCGTCCTGTTCCGCGACCTCTCCGGGCGCCACGGCCTGCTGCACAAGCATTGCAGCCACCGCCGCACCTCGCTCGAGTACGGCATCGTCGCCGAGCGCGGCATACGCTGCTGCTACCACGGCTGGCTCTTCGACATCGACGGCACGATCCTCGAGACTCCGGGCGAGCCGGCGACGAGCCGGATCCGCGAGACGCTCTGCCACGGCGCCTATCCGGTGCGCGAGCGCGACGGGCTGCTCTTCGCC
>VGDA01000487.1 GCA_016869915.1 Alphaproteobacteria bacterium | reverse complement strand
TGTCCATCGCGGCCTGGACGGCCTGGCGGAACTTCACGTTGTCCGTCGGCGGGAAGGAGAAGTTCGGGTAGGTCACGTGCAGCCAGAAGCTGTTCAGGTTGGCCTGCCGGATGTTCGCGTTCGAGGCGAGCCGCTTCTGCATCAGCGTCGGCACGTCCTCGGACCCGTGGATCTCGCCGGCCTCGAGCGCCGCGATGCGCGCCGCGGGCTCGGTCATCATGCGGAAGGTCACCGTGTCGAGGCAGGCGGTCTTGGCGCCGCCAAAGCCCACGACGTCCTTGTGGCGCGTGTCGGCCTTGTAGCCGTCGAAGCGCCTGACCTTGACGTGGCTGTCGGCGACGAACTCCACGAGCTGGAAGGGCCCGGTGCCGATGATCGGCAACTGCTGCGGCCCGGCGTCCTCGTGCTCCTTCGGGATGATGACGATCGGCGTGGTGAAGGCCGAGAACGTCTCCATGAAGATCGGGCGCGGCTCCTTCAGCGTGACGACGAAGGTGGAGGCGTCGGCCGCCTCCCACTTCGCGATCTGGTCGAGGATCGAGCGGTCGATGCCGAGGCGCTTGTAGCGGTTGAAGGACGCGACGACGTCGTCCGCGGTGAGCAGCTTGCCATTGTGGAAGCGCGCGCCCTGCCTGAGCTTGAAGGTGAAGACGAGCTTGTCGGCGCTCTCCGAGACGGACTCCGCGAGCTCGAGCATCGGGTTCATCCCCTCGTCGCGCGTGAGCAGCGATTCGAAGATGTTCATGGTGACGTTGCGCGGCGCCGCGGCGTTGGTGGCGTGCTGGTCGAGCGTCGCGACGCGCGCCTCGAGGCCGAACACGAGGTCGCCGCCCTTGCGCGGGCACTCGAAGCCCTGCGCGGAGGCCGTACCGGCCAGCCCGAACAACGCGGTCCCGGCGAGCGCGAGCATGCGCAGGCCTGTCGTGGATCGAATCATCTCGGTGTCTCCCCTCCGTTTGTCCCCGCCGGCCGGGACCTCGCGCCCCCGCCGTCCGATTGAGCACTCTGGGCGGTGACGCGCGCCATGGCAAGATGCGACGAGGCAAGCGGCGTCGCGCCGCGCTCGGGGACCGGAGGGGAAGAGATGCATCCATTGCTGGGTTACGTGGATCGCTGGAGCGCGAAGCCGGGCGAGGCGATCCGCCTGATGGTGAGTTCTGCGGGCGACGCGCCGTTCGAGGCGCGCTTCGCGCGGATCATCTGCGGCGACCCCAACCCGCGCGGGCCCGGCTACCGCGAGGTCGCGATGCAGCATCCGCTGGCGGGCACGCATCCAGGCCTCGACCAGAAGACGCATCTCGGGTCCTGGGCGCGCATCCCGCTGCTCGACCTCTCGGGCTGCGCGCGCGGCCTCGTGCTCTGCGCCACGATCTGGCCGACGACGCCGGCGCGCGGGCGCCAGGCCATAGCCAGCTGGCGCGGCAAGGATGGCGCGATGGTCGCTCTGGAGATCGACGCCGATGGCGTGGTCGCCCGCGTCGGCGGCGGATGCGGCGCGACGCGCGTCGCGACCGGCAAGGTCCTGGTCGAGCGCGCCTGGTACGACGTCTTCCTCGCCATCGACCCGGCGGCCGGCACGCTCTCGGTCGGCCAGCGGCCGCGCGAGGCGCATCCCGGCTTCGACGACGCCGGTGTCGCCTCGACCGTGCTGCCTGCCGCGCCGGCGCTCGGCGTAGGTCGCGCGACGATCGCCGCGCTCGCCGCCGCCGATGCGACGGGCAAGCCCTCGCACCACTACAACGGCAAGGTCGAGCGGCCGTGCATATGGGCGGGGCTGCGCGCGGAGGACGCCATGGCGGCGCAGCGCGGCGCGACGCCGCGCGGCACGGCTCCCGGCCTCGTCGCCTGCTGGGACTTCTCCATCGGCATCCCGACGCTCGACGTAGCCGATATCGGCCCGCATGGCTTCTCGGGCACGGTGGAGAACCTGCCGACGCGCGCCATGACCGGCTCGAACTGGTCGGGCGCGGAGCATCGCTGGACGCATGCGCCCGCGGAATGGGGCGCGATCCACTTCCACGACGACGACATCGGCGACGTGGGCTGGATGCCGGCGCTGGAGTTCCGCGTCCCGGACGACTGGCCCTCCGGCATCTATGCGGTCCACCTGAAGAGCGCGAATGGCGTCGACAACGTGCCCTTCGTGGTGCGGCCCGCCGACGCGGCGCCGAAGGCGAAGGTCGCGATCCTGCTGCCGACCGTCACCTACCATGTCTACGGCAACTTCGTGCGGCCGGGCTGGGGCCGCAACAACCGCGCGCGCGCGCTCGAATGGGGCGCGATCACGCACACGCCCGACGAGAACCCGGAGCTCGGCCTGTCGCCCTACAACTTCCACAGCGACGGCAGCGGCGTGTCGATGGCCAGCATGGCGCGGCCGATGATCGACAAGCGCGTGAACCATTTCGAGATGATGGATCCCGCGGAATACGGATCCGGCGCCTACTGGGTGAACGTCGACAGCTACGTGGTCGACTGGCTGACCCGCAAGGGCATCCCGCACGACGTCGTCACCGACCACGACCTCCACGCCGAGGGCGCGGCGCTGCTCGAGCCCTACAGCCTGGTGATCTGCTGCCAGCATCCCGAGTACTACACGACCGAGATGCTCGACGGGCTGGAGGGCCATCTCGCGCGCGGCGGCCGGCTCATGTATCTCGGCGGCAACGGCTTCTACTGGAAGACCGTCTTCAACAAGCAGGCGCCCTGGGCGCTCGAGATCCGGCGCGCGGAGAATGGCATCCGCACCTGGGCGACCGAGGTGGGCGAGAGCTACCACGCCTTCGACGGCTCCTATGGCGGGTTGTGGCGCAAGATCGGCCGCCCCGCGCAGAAGCTTGTCGGCAACGGCTTCTCGGCGCAGGG
>VGDA01000486.1 GCA_016869915.1 Alphaproteobacteria bacterium | reverse complement strand
TCGGTCGAGGAATCCGACGACGCCGTCGACCGCCTGCACGAGGCGATCAAGCTCTACCTGATACAGGTCAGCCGCGCCGGGATGAGCGAGTCCGAGAGCCGCCGCTACGTCGAGATCCTGAGCTTCGTCACGAACCTCGAGCACGTGGGCGACATCGTCGACAAGAACCTGATGGAGCTTGCCAGCAAGAAGATACGCAACCGCGTCGCATTCTCCACCGAGGGGCTGGAGGAACTGAAGGCCTTCCACGCCCGCGTCCTCGACAACCTGCAGCTCGCCTTCAACGTCTTCATGTCCCGCGACCCGGCGCTGGCGCGGCGCCTACTGCGCGAGAAGACGGCGATGCGCGAGGCCGAGCTCTCAGCCGCCGACAGCCATTTCCGCAGGCTGCGCGAGGGGCGCCCGGAGTCGATCGAGTCCAGCGCCATCCACCTCGACGTCGTGCGCGACCTCAAGCGCGTGAACAGCCACCTGACGTCGGTGGCCTACCCGATCCTCGAGGCGGCGGGCGAACTCGCCGAGACGCGCTTGCGCGAGGACGCGGCCACTCTGGCGGACGGCAAGCCCGCGGCGTCCTGACGCGCCGCCGCCCGGCGCCGGTCAGCGGCGGGACGCGGCTGCGTCGTAGCCGCGCTTGATCAGCACGAAGACAAACAGGACGGCGAAGAGGAAGACGCCGAGCCCGAAGCCGTGCACCGCGACGTCGTGCGCGCGCGAGGCCATGAACAGGCCGCCTAGGCCCAGGAGCGAGACGCGCGCGCCGATCGCGCAGGAACTGACGAAGTCGGTCATGGATTTCCCCTCCGGGTCTTTGGCTTTGCGGACTCCTCGTCGATCAGGACGCGCTGCGCGGCCCCGTCGAGGTCTTCGAACTGCCCCGAGCGCAGCGCCCACAGGAACGCGGCGAGGCCGAGCATCCCGAGCAGGCTGGCGAGGGGTATGAGAAGCAGGAGCGAGTTCATGGGCCAGCCCCTCCCCGCGACAGGCGCAGGGCGTTCGCGATGACGACGAGTTTGGAACTGGACATCGCGACCGCCGCGACAAGGGGTGTGACATGCCCTGCGACAGCGAGCGGCACCGCAAGCAGATTGTAGGCCAGCGCGAGCGCCAGGTTCTGCCCGGCCAGCCGCCGCGCGGCACGCGCGACGTCGATGGCCTCCGCCACCGCGCCCAGCCGCGCGCCCTGGAACACGAAGTCCGCAGCGTTGCGCGCGATGTTCGCGGCGCTGGACGGCGAGATCGACGCATGCGCGCCGGCCAGCGCCGGCGCGTCGTTGACCCCGTCGCAGGCCATCAGCACCTTCCGCCCCCGCGCGGCAAGCTCCTCCAGCCTGCGCAGCATGTCCCCCGGCCTCAACCCGCCCTCGCGCGCGGCGATGCCGACGCGCGCGGCGACCGCGTCCACCACGCCCGGGCGGTCGCCCGATAGCAGGACGAGCTCGAGGCCCCGGGCGTGCAGGGCGGCGACGGCCTCGACGGCATCCTCGCGCAGCTCTTCGCGGAAGCCGAAGCGGGCGGCCGGCCGGCCCGGCCGCGCGAGCCACAGCTCGAGTTCGCCGGCTCCGGCCGCCGCGTCGCCCGCGACGCCGCAGAAGCCGCAGAAGCCGCGATTGCCCAGCCGGACCTCGCCGCCCGGCCCGGGCAGGACCAGCCCCTCGCCAGGACGCTCCACGACGCCCTGCGCGAGCCGCGCCCCGGGCACGGCGGTCGCGAGCGCGAGGAAAAGCGGGTGCCGGCTCGCCTGCGCCATCGAGGCCGCGAGCATGAGTTCCCCGGCACCGGGGCTGGAGACGAGTACCGGGCGGCCCTGGGTAAGCGTGCCCGTCTTGTCGAGCGCGACCATGTCGACCGCGGCGAGCCGCTCGAGCGCCGTGGCGGACTTCACGAGGATGCCGGAGCGCATGAGCCGTGCCGAGGCCACGACCTGCACGACCGGCACGGCCAGCGCGAGGGCGCAGGGGCAGGTGATGATCAGGACCGCGGCCGCGTTCAGCAGCGACTGGTGCGCCGGCGCGCCGAGCAACGCGAACCAGAGCAGGAATGTCAGCGCGCCCGCGACATGCACGACGGGTGCGTAGTACCGCGCGACGCGATCCGCGAGCGCGACGAAGCGCCCCTGCCCGCGCTCCGCCGCCTCCATCAGCCGCGCGATCTCCGCGAGCAGCGTGCCCTCGCCGGCCGCGCGCGTGCGCAACTCGATCGCCGGGCCGAGATTGACGCAGCCGGCGAAGGCGGCTGCGCCCGGTGCTACCGCGACCGGCATCGACTCGCCCGTCACGATCGACTGGTCGAGCCGCGTCTCGCCGCGCGCGACGATCCCGTCGACGGGGACGCGTTCGCCGCTCGCCACCAGCACGAGGTCCTCTGGCTGCACGGCCTGCGGTCGGCGCGTCTCGATGCGACCGTCGGGCAGCACCACGCGCACCGCGCGCGCGGCGAGCGAGACGACGTGCTGCGCCGCCTGGCGCGCACGCCCGCGCGCCCTAAGGTCGAGGTAGCGGCCCACGAGCAGGAAAAAGAGCAGCGTGACCGCGGAATCGAAGAACGCGTGGTCGCGGCCGTGGAGCGTCTCCCAGAGGCTCATCCCCGCTGCAAGGGTGACGCCGATCGAGATCGGAACGTCCATGCTGGCGCGACCCGCCGCGAGCGCGCGCGGCCGAGCGGAAGAACGGGATGCCCGCGAAGGCGATAGCCGGCAGCGCGACCAGCGCCGAGACCCAGTGCAGCAGTTCGCGCGTCGCGGGGCCCATTGACCCAGCGTGGCCCGACCACACCGACACGGAGAGCAGCATCACGTTTGCCGCGGCGAACCCCGCGACCGCCATCGCGCGCAGCAGCTCGGCCTCACGCCGCGCCTGCTCGTCCTCGGCGAGTGCCGGGTCG
>VGDA01000485.1 GCA_016869915.1 Alphaproteobacteria bacterium | reverse complement strand
GCGCCGCCGGGCCTCCTCCAGCAGCGTGCGCTGCGTCTCCTGCACCTGCTCGAGCGCCCGGATGCGCGCCGCGATCTCCGACGACATGAAGTGCACGCTGTCGCAGAGCGCGCCGATGTCGTCCTGCCTGCCCCGCGGGAGGTCGACGTCGAAGCTGCCGGCGCGGATCCGCTCGCTCGCGGCGTGGAGGTCCGCGAGCGGTCGCATCAGGACCTTGTGCAGCCATTCGAGCGCGACCAGCATGACGAGCAGGCTGAACGCGGCGATGATCACGCCGCGGCGCATCACCTCGTCGCGGGCCTGCGCGAGCGGCTCCCACGAGATCCCGAAATGCAGCGTCGCGACCTGGACGTCGCGCTCGAAGATCGGCACCTGGAAGGGCAGGCGGCGCGTCCCGTCCGCCCCGGCGATCGGCGACGACCCGCCCGGCGGCAGGCCGTTCGCGGCGACGTTCCAGCCGGAGGCCGCGATCAGCTTGCCTTGCGGGTCGACCAGGACGAGGTGCGAGAGCCCGTCCGTCGCTACGCTCGCGCGCAGCACGGCCTCGATGTCGGCCACCTCGTGGTCGCAGACCAGCGTCGCGAGCGACGCCTGGAGGAAGGGCTTGTCGGCCTCGGCGCGCGCGAGCAGCTGGTCGTGGAGGGCGTTCTCGACATGCCAGAGCTGGAACGTCGTGAGCAGCGTCACCGTCGCGAGCAGGAGCCCGGCGCCGACCGCGAAGAGCTTGGCGCGGAGCGTGAGGCCGCTCATGGCACGACGCCGCGCGCCGCGGGCGCGGCATGCCGCGCCGGGACGGCGTTCGCCTGTTCGCCGCGCGGCAAGCTGGCCGGCGTGCATGTCGCGCTCGTGCACGTCATGCGGCCATGCTCGCCTCGGGATAGTTAAGGAGAGGTTCGGGCCTTGGGACTTCGCGGGCGGGGGCTGGCAGAATGCCGGCCGCGGGAGGGACCATGACGGGAGGCGACGACGCGGCGCGCCGGCGCGACATCGCCGGCGCCGCGTTCATGCTGCTGAACGCCGGCTGCCTCGTCGTGGGCGTGGCCATCATCCGGATGCTCGGCCGCGACCTGCCCGAGCCGGTCATCGTGCTGTTCCGCTTCCTCTTCGCGCTCGCCTTCTTCGCGCCGTCCGTGCTGCGCGCCGGCGGCGGAGCGCTTCTCGCCACGCGCAGGCCCGCCGCCCACGCGCTGCGCGCGGCCTGCGGCTATGCCGGCTTCGTCGCCTTCGTCTACGCCGCCAGCCGCATGCCGCTCGCGGACGTCATGGCGCTGGGCTTCACCCAGCCGCTCTGGGCGGCGGCGATCGGCATGCTGGCCTTCGGCGAGCGCTTCTCCGCCGCCCGTGCGCTCGCCCTCCTGGCAGGCTTCGCCGGCGCGATGCTCGTGCTGCGCCCAGGGTTCGCGCACGCGCCCCTCCTGCCCGCGCTGGCCGCGCTCGCAAACGCGCTGCTCACCTGCATCGCGATGATGACCGTGAAGCGCCTCTCCGCGACCGAGCCCGCCGGGCGCATCGCCGCGCTCTTCCTGCTCGTCGGCACGCTGCTCTCGGTGCCCGGCGCCTGGGCGGCGTGGACGACGCCCGCGCCCGCCGCGCTGCCGTGGCTCGTCGTGCTCGGCGCGCTGGCGTGGATCGGCCAGGTCGCGCTGTCGCGCGGCTACGCGCTGGGACGCTTCTCGACCATGGCGGCGATGGACTTCGCGCGGCTTCCCGCGGCGCTTGCGATCGGCTGGGTCGCCTTCGCGGAGGTCCCGGACGGGCCGGCCGTCGCCGGCATGGCGCTGATCGGCATCGCCTCGACCGCGATCGTGCTCTGGCGGCCCGCGCCCGCCCGCGCTAACGAGGACGGCGAAGCCGCAACGAGGAGGGGACCATGACGCCGGAAGAGAAGCTCGCATCGATGGGGCTCGAGCTGCCCCGCGCGCCCACGCCGGTGGGCAACTACGTGCCGTTCAAGCGCGACGGCAACACGCTCTACCTGTCCGGCCAGGGGCCGCGCCGGCCCGACGGGTCGATGCATGTCGGCAAGGTCGGCCGCGACCTCACCTGGGAGCAGGCCTACGAGCACGCGAGGATCACCGGACTCGGCCTGCTCTCGGTGGCGAAGCTGGCCGCGGGCGAGCTGTCGCGCGTCGAGGTGCTCAAGGTCCTGGGCATGGTGAACGGCATCCCGGAGTTCGGCGACCACCCGAAGGTCATCAATGGCTGCTCCGACCTTTTCGTGGCGGTGCTCGGCGATCGCGGGCGCCACGCGCGCTCGGCCGTCGGCATGGGCTCGCTGCCCAACGGCATCTCCGTGGAGGTCGAGGCGGTGATGCGCATCCACGACTGACGCGGCCGCCGGCCCCGCGCCGCGCGGCCTCACAGGCCGAGCGGATGGGCGGGGCCGAAGGCGGCGTGCAGGAGCAGCGCGCCGAGCACGGCTATCGCGCAACCGCCGGCGAGCGACAGCCAGGCGGCGGCGCTGCGCGCGATCCCGGTCCCGCCGCGCCCGGCAATGGCCAGCGCCCGCTCGCGTGCCGCGACGACGATCGCGCCCATCGCGCCGAGCGCCAGCGCCGTGCCCGCCGACATGGCGGCGACCGCGGCGATGCCCGCCCAGAGCAGGTCGAAGGCGAAGGCAAGCACGAGCACGAGCACCGCGCCCGTGCAGGGCCGGAGCCCGATCGACATAACGACGCCGAGCGAAGCGAGCAGCCCCGGCGCCGCGAGCGCATCGGGCGCCGGCGCATGCGCGTGGCCGCAATCATGCCCGTGCGCGTCGCCATGCCCATGCCCGTGCCCGTGGCCGTGCGCGCCGCCATGTCCATGCCCGTCGTCGCGCCCGGCGATCGCGCGCGCGCCGCGCCATGCGAGGGCGCAGCCGAGCGCGGCGAGCAGCGCGAAGCCGATCCGCTCGCCCCAG
>VGDA01000484.1 GCA_016869915.1 Alphaproteobacteria bacterium | reverse complement strand
CGGGCCTGCCCGTTGCGGGCGGTCGCGGCCATGGCGGCGCTCTTCCTGGTGGGCATCTTCAGTTCTCCTTCTCGGCGCCGTCGCCGGCGCGATGCTGCGTGGAAGCGGGCGACGCGGCGCGCTCGCCGCGGATGCCGGCATGAATCCGGGCGACGGCGCGGAACAGCGCGCGCACCTGCTCGGGGGAGAGGCGGGCGCGGCCCGGCTCGATCACGAGCTCGACGCCGTCGGCGACGACGAGATGGCTCCAGACCTCTACCGTGCCGGGCCGCCGCGGCGCGGGCGGCAGCGGCGCGTCGGCGTCGGGCCGGCGCATGATCTCCGCGATCCGCTCGAGCGACAGTCCGGCGAGCTGCCACTTGCGGATCTGTAGCAGCTGCTCGACATGGCGCCTGCCGTAGCGGGCGCCGCGGCCCGCGCCCTCGGGCGGGTCCACGAGGCCGGCCTGGATGTAGTAGCGGACGGTCCGTCGCGGCAGTTCCGCGAGGCCTGCGATCTCGTCGATGCCGAAGCTTGGTTCGTCTATCATGACAGTCAAATAAGACAGTCGTGGTGTCTTGTAAAGGGCGGCCCGGAAAGAATCCCGCCGCGCGGGACTGGGCCGCGCGGCGGGTCGGGTTCCTGCCGGGGATCGGGGCGCGGGCGGCTGGCGCCCGCTGGCGTTCAGGCGCCGGCGCGGGCGCGGTCGATCAGGGAGCGGAAGCGGGCGATCGTCGCGGGCAGCCCCTCGAACACGGACTGCGACACCAGGAAATGCCCGATCGAGACTTCCGACACCTCGGGCATGCGCGCGATGTCCTCGACGCTGTCATAGGCGAGGCCGTGGCCGGCATGGCAGAGCAGGCCCGCGGCGCGAGCCGCCGCGGCGCCGGCGCGCAGCCGCGCCAGGTGCGGCCCGCGCGCCTCGGCGGGCGCGTCGGCATAGGGCCCCGTATGCAGCTCGATGCAGTTGGCGCCGAGCCGCGCCGCGGCCTCGACCTGCCGCGGGTCGGCCTCGACGAAGATCGAGACGCGCACGCCCGCGGCGCGCAGCCGGGCGATCGCCGCGGGAAGGAAGGCCGAGGGGTGCAGCAGGTCGAGGCCACCCTCGGTGGTCAGCTCGGCGCGCTTCTCTGGCACGATGCAGCACGCGCGCGGGCGCAGGCGTTCCGCGATCGCGACTATCTCCTCCGTCGCCGCCATCTCGAAGTTGAGCGGCGCGTCGACCTCGGCGCGGATGCGCTCGACGTCGCGGTCGCGGATGTGGCGGCGATCTTCGCGCAGGTGGACGGTGATGCCCTGCGCGCCCGAGGCGATCGAGACGCGGGCCGCCTCGACCGGGCAGGGAAAGCCGCCGCCGCGCGCGTTGCGCAGCGTGGCGACGTGGTCGACGTTGACCGAGAGGTCGAGCGCGTTCATGCCTGTGCCTTCCTGTCCGAGAGTTCCGCCGCGAGGCGCAGCGCCGCGACGAGCGACGACGGGTCGGCGCGACCCTTGCCCGCGATGTCGAGCGCGGTGCCGTGGTCCGGGCTCGTGCGCAGGATCGACAGCCCCAGCGTGACGTTCACGCCGCCGGCCATGTCGAGCGTCTTGATCGGGATCAGCGCCTGGTCGTGGTAGAGGCAGATCGCCGCGTCGTAGGTCGGCCGCGCGAGCGCCGTGAACATCGTGTCGGGCGGCAGCGGGCCGCGCGCGTCGATGCCTTCCACGCGCAGCGCGGCGACGGCGGGGGCGACGACCTCTATGTCCTCGCGCCCCATCGTTCCGTCCTCGCCCGCATGCGGGTTCAGCCCCGCGATGGCGAGGCGCGGCCGCGCGATCCCGAACTGCGCGCGCAGCGCGGCGGCGACGACGCGCGAGGTGGCGACGATGTCCGCGGGCCGCAGCCGCGCGATGGCGCGCGCCAGCGCCTCGTGCACCGTCACCGGCACGACGCGCAGGCCGGGGCAGGCGAGCATCATGACCGGTGGCACGCCGGTGCCGGCGAGCGCGCCGAGGAACTCCGTGTGGCCGGGATGCGGGAAGCCGGCGGCGGCGAGCACGGATTTCTGGATCGGGTTGGTGACGACGGCGCCGACGCGCCCCGCGCGCGCGAGGGCGACGGCCTCCTCGATCGCCGCGATCACCAGCGGCGCGTTGGCGATGTCGGGCCTGCCGGGCACGGGCGCGGCGGAAAGCGGGCGATGCAGGACCGGCATCGCGTCCGCGAAGGCGTCGGTCGCCTGCTCCGGGCCGTCGACGCGACGCACGGGCACGCCGAAGTCGCGGCGCGCGTCGTCGAGCAGCACAAAGCGCGGGCCGCCTTCGCGCAGCAGGCGCCAGGCGCCGGCGGCGATCTCGGCGCCGATCCCGGCGGGTTCGCCCATGGTGAGCGCGAGCGGCTTCATCGGGGTTTACATATAGAGAGCGTCCGCGTCGGCGTCGATGGCGAGGCCGGCGCCGCTTAGTCGCGGGCGAGCTCGGCCTCGGCGTCGATCTCCACGAGGTAGTCGCCGACCAGGCGCGACACCTCCAGGAGCGTGTTTGCTGGGCGCGCCTGCGCGAAATGGCGGCCATGCGCACGGCCCACCGCCTCCCAGTCGTCCGCGTTCGCGAGGTAGATGCGCGTGCGGACCACGTCGTCCAGCGAACCGCCCAGCGCGGCGATGCTCGCCGTGATCTTGTCGAGGATGTAGACGGCCTGCCCGCGCGGGTCGCCGGGGCAGACGACGCGCAAGCGCGCGGCGCGGCGCTGCAGGTCGTGCTGATCGGGATCCTCCTCGCCGCGATGCTCGTGCTGCGCCCGCGCGGCCTGCTCGGCGAGGAGACGGCGATCTCGCGCCACGCGGCCGCGCCCGCGCCCGCTGACGAACGGCGACCGGGCTGAGGCTGGCGGCGCCGCTGGCTGCTCGGCGATGGACAGGCCGGGCGCGCGCCTCTACCTTC
>VGDA01000483.1 GCA_016869915.1 Alphaproteobacteria bacterium | reverse complement strand
GAGAACCACCTTGAGCGTGACGGCGTTGTAGAGATTGGCCCAGAACGCGTAGGCCTCCGCGCGGGACATCGCCGAAGGTCGCCGCGCGGACATCGTGGCAATGGCGCCGTCGAGCTCCGCACGATCGGCGCCGCTCGCGCGCCAGCGCCCATAGGCGACGCGGGTGATGCCGTCGGCGCCGGCGGCGACATGGCGCCGGAGGAGCGTGTCATAGGTCGCGTCCGGGTCCGGCGTGGCATCGGCCGTGCGCGCGAGCGTGGCGCAGGCGATGCCGGCGCCGAGCATGGAGCGACGGCCGACGACGGGCGGGCGGGCGGATCGCGTCATCGCACTCTCCTCACTTGGCGCGCGTCTCGAAGCGCTTGCGCAGCGGTATCGCGGCCAGGGACAGCGCCGCCAGGCCGAGCAGCCCGGCCAGGATCTCCGGCGTCAGGATCGCGCCGGGTGTGAGCGCGCCGCCCTGGTCGAGCACGGCGCCGAGCCCGGCGCCCGCAAGCGAGAACACGGCCGTGCCCGGGATGATCCCGAAGAAGGTCGTGCCGGCATAGACCGGAAGTCGAACGCCGACGAAGGCCGGAACGAGATTCACCAGAAAGAAGGGAAAGAGCGGCACGAGCCGCAGAACGAGCAGATAGGACGCCGCGTTGCGCCTGATCCCGTCGGCGAGCCGCGCGGCAGGCGCGCCGAAACGGTCCAGCGCGTTCGCGCCGAAGACCGCCTTGGCGAAGAGGAAGACGAGCATGGCGCCGATGGTGGCGCCCGTCACGGTCAGCAGCGTGCCGAGCACCGCGCCGAACAGGAATCCCCCGGCGAGGGTCAGGAACACCGCGCCGGGCAGGGAGAAGGCGACGGCCGCGACATAGGCCGCGACATAGGCGAGGCCCGCGAGGGTGGCGTTGCCGCCGACCCAGGCGGCGAGCGCCTCGCGATGCGTGCGCAGCGTGTCCAGCGACAGGACGTCGCCGAGTCCGGACCAGCGGACGATGCCGAACGCGGCGAGCGCCGCCAGGACCAGCCACAGCCTGCGATCGGCGATCAACCGGGAAAGACGCATGGCCTGCTCCGTCAGGGGATGAGGCGCTGGACGAGGCCGACGATCCGCCGCGTCGTCCGTCCGAACAGCTTCGGCGTGTAGTGGCTGCCGGCGGCGCGCTTCGAGACCTCCGACAGGGTCGGGTAGGGCAGCACCGCGCTGGCGACGCTGCCGATCCCGAGGCCGGACGAGATCGCGAGCACCCAGGGTCCGATCAGCTCGCCCGCGCGCGGGCCCAGGATCGTGGCGCCGAGGATCCGGCCCTTGCGGCCCAGGACGATCTTCGCGAGCCCTTCGGTCGCGCGTTCCGCCTGGGCGCGGTCATTGGCCGCGAAGGACCAGGACAGGATCCTCGCGTCGTGGCCGGCGGCGCGCGCCGCCGCCTCGGTGAGGCCGACATGCGCGAGCTCGGGATCCGCGTAGGTGACCCAGGGCAGGGCCTTGTAGTCGATCCTCGCCGGAATCCCGAAAAGCGCGTTGCGGATCACGATGCCCGCGTGCTGCCCCGCGACATGGGTGAATTGGGGCCCGCCGGCGACGTCGCCGATGGCGAAGACCCGGCGGTTGCTGCTGCGCAGCCGCGCGTCGACGACGATTCCGGTCGCGCCATGCGCGATGCCGGCGGCGTCGAGGCCGAGATCCTCGACATTGGGCCTGCGTCCGGCGGCGACGAGGACGTGGCTCGCCTCGACGTGGCGCCCGTCCGGACCGTCCGCGTCCAAAGTCGCGACGATGCGATCGCCCGCGCGGCGCACCGAATTCAGCCCGGTCGATTCCAGAAGCGTCACGCCCTCGCGACGGAGCGCGGCGCGCAGCACCTCGACGATTTCGGGCTCGTCGCGCGGCAGGATGCGCGCCTTCTCGACCAGCGTGACGCGCGCGCCGAGTCGCCGGAACGCCTGCGCAAGCTCGACGCCGATCGGCCCGCCGCCGACGACGAGCAGATGCTGCGGGCATTGCGTCAGGTCGAAGATCGTTTCGTTGGTCAGGTATCCCGCGTCGGCGAGGCCCGGGATCGGCGGCACGGCGGCGCGCGATCCCGTCGCCACGACGAAGCGCCGCGCGCGGATCCGCTGGCCGCCGGCCTCGACGATCTCGGGACCCGCGAAGCGCGCCGCCGCCCTGATGACGTGGACGCCGAGCCCCTCGAAGCGCGCGACGCTGTCATGGGGCGCGATGGCGGCGATGACGCCGTGGACATGCGCGTGGACCTCGCCGAAACGGATCTCCGGCGCCGATGCGTGCACGCCGAAGCGGCTGGCGTCGCGCACCGCCTGCGCGGCGTGGGCCGCCGCGATCAAAGCCTTGGACGGCACGCAGCCGGTGTTGAGGCAGTCGCCCCCCATCTCCCCCTTCTCGATCAGGACGACGGACGCGCCCATCTGTACCGCGCCGGCGGCCACCGACAGGCCGCCCGAGCCCGCGCCGATGATGCAGAGATCCGCGCGCAGCCCGCCCTCGACGCGCTCGGGGCGCCTGGGCGCCAGGGGAGGAGGGGACTCGTCGGCCATGGGTCTCGCTCGGGCAGGATGCGGTAGGCGCCCTGTCGCTTTCGCGGCGACGGGCCCAGAGGTTACACCGCCGGCACGGGCACCGCGCCATTCCGGTCTGGAGGACGCCCGGCGCGTGCTGCATCATCCCGGCTCGAGATCGAGCCTCCTCCTCCACCGGAGACCAGACCATGGCCCTCTTCTATCAGACCCGGCGCGGCGCGTTGCGCTCCGCGGCCCTTGCCACCGTCGCCCTGTCCGGCGCCGGGCTTCCCGCGGCCGCGCAGGCGCAGGAGCTCTCGATCGGGCTGAGCGGCAACGTCACCTCGATGGACCCGCATTTCCACAACCTCTCGCCGAACAACAACGTCGCCGCGCATG
>VGDA01000482.1 GCA_016869915.1 Alphaproteobacteria bacterium | reverse complement strand
CCGCGTCGGGCTTCACGAGCCCCTCGTCGCCGGAGACGATCGCCAGCCTGAAGCCGTCGAGGAAGGGGAAGCGTGCGCGCGCGACCGGGAATTTCTCGCGCGAGAAGTTGGTGATCGCGTAGTCGGCTATGCCCTTCGCGCGCACCTCGCGCAGCAGCTCGACGGTGCCCTCGATCTCGCCCGGCACCATCTCGCTCCAGCGCTCGTCGAAGGCGCGGATCGCGGTCGCGAAGTCGGGGAAGCGGGCGCTCAGCTCCGCCACGGTGTCCGCGAAGCCGCGCCCGCGATCGCATTCGAGGTTGTGCGCCGGCGTGAAGACGTTCGCGAGGAACCACTCCATCCGCGCCTCGTCGTCGAAGAGCTTGCGGAACAGGAAGCGCGGGTCCCAGCGCAGCAGGACGTTGCCGACGTCGAAGACGATGCTCGATGGCATTTTCCGGGCCTTTCTCGCGAAGCCGATCGAAGACGCGATCGTCCGCGCTGATACGCCCGCCCCGCGCATCCCCGCAAGCCCGACTCATCCCGTGGGTGAATGCCGCGCCGCGTCGATCGCGCGTCGAAATGGATCGTTATCTCTGGTCGCGGGCGAGACGCAGGGCGTAGCATCCGGCGCTTTCTTGGGATCGCGGATCCGGTCCGCCGGGAACGAAAGCACTGGAGCACGGCAAGAACATGCGCAAGTTCATCTTTCCCGCGGTCGCGGCCGCGGTCATCGTCGTCGCGGGCGCGGCCCATGTCGGCATCTCCCACTGGATCGGCGGCGCTCTGGTCGACGAGACGCAGGCGCTCCAGCGGCGCCTCCTCGCGATCGAGGGCGTCTCGGTGAGGAACCTCACCTACGAGAAGCGTCTTTTCGACGGCGAGCTCGCCTTCGACCTCGCGTGGCGCCCGTCGCAGGGCCATCCGCTGCGCGAGGCGATGGAACTCTCGGGACGCCGCGAGTTGTCCTTCTCCGGCCGCGCGCCCGTGCGACACGGGCCCTGGGCGGGAGGCTTCGGCATCGCGCGCTCGGAGGCGACGCTGCCGCTGCCAGAGGAGATGCGCGCGCACCTGCCGAAATATCCCGGGCAATCGCCCTGGCTCCGGCTCGACGGATTCGTCGACTGGTCGCGCCGCCTGACGGTCGACTTCCGCGTCATCGACTATGCCGGCGCCGTGGGCCCGGCGGCGCTCGGCGCGGAAGCCACGCTCGACGGTGCGCGCGGCCGCGCGACCCTTCATTCCGGAGCGACGCAGGCCGCGCTGGATTTCTCCATCGGCCGCCTTGGCGCCGGCGCGAAGGAAGGCAGCGGCGAGCTTCGCGACCTGCGCGTCGCCGTATCCGGCACGACCGCGCCGCGCGCGACGCTGAAGGCGGAATTGTCGCTCGGCGCGCTGGGCGCCGAGATCCAGGGCTCGGACCGCGCGAAGCTGCAGGCCGGCGCGTTGCGCATCGAGCTGGACGCGACACGCGAATGGCAGTTCCTCTGGACGGGCAAGTCGTCCATCGCGATGCGCGAGGGCAGGCTCGATGTCGCGGGCGGCAGCGCGCGGCTGCCCGCCGTCGCGCTGCGCTCGGAGACGCTTCGCAAGGACAGGCGCGTGTCGAGCACCGCCGTGCTCGAGGTCGGCGCGTCGGAATTCCGCGGCACCGCCCTGCCGGGCTTCGCGTTCCAGATGTCCACCGACGGGATCGAGGGCGAGGCCTTCGACGAGATCCTGTCCATCGCGACGCGGATCGCCGAGCGCGGCAAGGACGACATCGACGAGGCAACGACGGCGCGGCTTGGCGGCCTCGCGAAGCGGCTCCTGGCCGCGGGCCCGTCGCTCGCGATCGACCGCCTCGCCCTGTCCGTGCGGGGCAGGGACGACATCGGCCTGTCCGCGTCCGTCGGCGTGCCCGCCGGGACCGACTTCGCGCTGGAGCGCGCCATTGCGCTCGTCGACGCGATCGAGGCCCGGGCGACGCTGTCGCTGGACCTCGCCGCGCTCGAGGAACTCGTCCTGCGCGGCGCCGCGCTCTCGGCATCCATCGCGGGCCGCGAGCCGCCAGGCCAGGCGGACGTCGCCAGGATGCGCGCCGACTTCGCGCGCGCCCGCGCGGAGGCCGCGCGCCTGCCGATGGTCGTCGTCGAGGGCGACAGGCTGCGCAGCGAACTGCGCTTCGCGCGCGGCAAGCTCGAGGCGAATGGCAAGCCGCTCGACCTCGCGGAGGCGGCGATGTCGGCCATGGGTTCCGTCCCGGGCCTCCTCGACGCTCTGCCGGGCGCGGGCGACCTCCTCGGCCGTCCTGCCCGGCGCCCCGAGCCGCAACGCCCGCGCGCGACCGCGCCTTCGGCGCCGCCGGCGCCACCCGCACAGCCCGCCGCGCCGCCCGTCGCGGCGGCTCGCCCGGCAGACGCCGCGAGGCAGCCGAACGCGAGCGGCGAGCCGACCTTCGGTCGGGTCTCGCTCGCCGCGGACTTCCAGCCCGACCCGCACCGCGTCGAGATGACGGCCGGCGGCAAGGATCGCGTCGATGGCAGGCTCGGTGCCGAATGCGTCGGCTTCATCGAGGCGTCGAAGCCCGACTTCGTGCTCGACTACGTGGCGGGGCAGTTCGACCTCTTCGTCTACGCGACGTCGGACGCCGACACGGCGATCGTGCTGCGCGCGCCGGACGGCAGCTGGCACTGCAACGACGACGGCGACAACCGCGGCGTCGACCCGACGCTGCGCATGCGCCGCCCGCAATCCGGCCGCTACGCGATCTGGGTCTCGACGGTCGATGGCGGCGAGGCCGACGCCGAGCTTCTCATCTCCGAGGCCGACCCGGATCCGAAGCGCCCAAAGTGAGGGGATTGGCTGGCGATCGAGGGTTGGCGGATGGAGAGTCCGCCATACTAGTGTTTTCTGGCGTCCAGGGTTGTTCTGGCCCATCCACCTTTTT
>VGDA01000481.1 GCA_016869915.1 Alphaproteobacteria bacterium | reverse complement strand
ACGACCGCCTCGGGGAAGAGCCATGTCGCGCGTGCCGCCTCGATGCCGCCACCGATCGCGCCCACGCCCACTGCGCGGCGATGCTTCGCGTCGTCATGCCTGATAGCCTGCCCGGGCTGCCGAGTGCCCTGTTCGGCGGATCCCGACCGCGTCCCGGAAACCGGAGTGCCCCCTTGAAGATCGTCGCGATGGAGACCTTTCCTGCGGTCATTCCCTATCGGCATGGCGAGGTGAGCGCGATCATCTCGCGCGCGGGCGTGTCGGACGTGGTGGTGAAGCTCGTCACCGACGACGGACTCGTCGGTTGGGGGGAATCCTGCATGAACTGCGATACCGCCACGACGCTGGCGGCGATCGAGGCGATGCGGCCCTTCGTGCTCGGGCGGTCGCCGTGGCAGACCGAGGCGATCTCGCGCGACGTTTTCGTCCATGGCGGCTGGCAGTGGGAGGCGATGACGGGCGCCTTCGCTTTCGCCGGCATCGACATGGCGCTATGGGATCTCTGCGGCAAGGCGGCCGGCCAGCCGCTGAGCCACCTGTTCGGCGGCCCGGTGCGCGAGTCGGTGGACTATTTCTACTATCTCGCCTGGGGCGATCCGGACAGTCTGCGCGCCCAGTGCGCAGAGGGGCTCGCGCGCGGGCATTCGGTCTTCTACTTCAAGGCCGGCGTGGATTTCGACGCCGAGCTCGCCATGCTCGAGGTGGTGCGCGACGCGCTCGGCCCCGGCCCTCGGCTGCGCGTAGATCCAAACCAGGCCTGGCCCTACGCCGAGGCGTTGGGCAACGTGGCGCGGATGCACGCGGCCGTCGGCCTCGATTTCGTCGAGGCACCGACGAAGGGCGGCCGACACGCGAACTGGCGGGAACTGACCCGCATGACGGGCGTGCCCGTGTGCGCCAACGAATTTCTCTGGACCGAGGCGGACGCGGCTCGGATCGTCACCGAGCGCGCCGTAGACCATATGGGGTTCTCCCCCTATTTCGTGGGTTCCCTGCGTCGCTGGCACACGCTTTGCCACATGGCCGCGAGCGCCGACATCCTTGTGCACAAGCACACGCATGGCGAATTCGGCATCGCGGCCGCGGCCTGCCATCACATCCTTTTGACGTTGCCGAACCTCGCCCGCGGCAGCCAGCAGACCCACCAGCTTCTCGCCCACGACATCCTGACGAAGCCTTTGCCCATCATGGACTCGGCTCGCTGGGGCGTCATCGACCTTCCCGGCCTTGGGATCGAGGTCGACGAGGCGGCACTCCGCGACGCTTCGGAGCGCTGGCGCCGCGACGGCGATTTCCGGCCCTACGGCGACCGTTTCCCCGTGACCTGAGGGCACGGGCTCGGCCGTCACCCCGCGGCGCGGTTCCTCGCCAGGGATAGCCGTCCAGGCGTCCGGCCGCGGCCGCCAGCGATCGCGCATCTGGCGCGAAGATCCGGATGAGAGGCGTATCGCCTCGCCAGACCCGGAGCCCGGTGCGCCATGCCGATCGCCCCCCGGATGCTCTCGCGCGAGAGCCCGCATGGTGAGCGGCCGGGTCGGCCACCCGCGTCGGAACTTGAGCGCGCGCTCAAGGCAGGAGCCGGCACGACACATGGCCGAGGACAATCCGGGGAGCAGGCCACCAGGGTGCGAACCCGTCCCTTGCCCGACCTCGCGCTTGCCATGGGGGACCGGATGGCGTTTCTTCGCCGGACGAGCCCGGACAAGGACGGGCGCCCACCTCATGTGCTTCGTGCGAAGAGCCTCGAAGCCCCACGCGAAAAAGGGAAATTGGCCGATGTTGCGACGCATGTTCATCGCTGGCGCCGGTGCGGCGCTTCTATTCGCTCCCTACGCCGCGTCGGCGCAGGACGTGCGCCTGGGCGCGCTGCTCGAGATCACCGGCCCGATCGCCAGCGCGGTGCCGCCGATCCAGCGGGCCGCCGAATTCGCGGTCCAGCACATCAACGAGTAAGGTGGCCTGCTGGGTCGCCGCGCGGGGCTCGCGCTGGTCGACGGCCAGGGCACTCCGCAGGGCGCGGTCGACGCGGCCTCGCGGCTGGTCAATGTCGAGCAGGTTCCGGTCGTGGTCGGCCCGCTGATGTCCGGCTCGCTGATCGCGGCGGCCAATTCCGTCACCGCTTCGGCCCGCGTGACCATGATCTCGCCGTCCGCGACCTCGCCTCGGATCACCGAGCTGCAGGACAACGACACGGTGTTCCGCACCGCGCCTTCCGACGCCTACCAGGGGCGCGTGATGGCGGAGGTCGCCCGGCTGCGCAACATCTCCAGCGTCGCCGTGATGTTCATCAACAACGACTACGGCGTCGGTCTCGCCAACGCCTTCCGCACGGCCTTCACCGCGGCCGGCGGCAGGGTCACGTATTTCGAGGCCCACGAGACGAAGAAGACGTCGTTCCGCTCCGAACTCGCCGCCGCGGCGCAGGGCCGTCCGCAGGCGCTGGTCATGGTCGCGCTGCCCGACGACACGGGCGTGCCGGTGCTGCGCCAGGCGCTGGAAGGCGGTCTGTTCGACAGCTTCATCCTGGCGGAAGGCATGCGCATTCCGCGCACGATCCAGGACATCGGTGCGGCCAACCTGACCAAGGCCCATTTCACCGCTCCGATCGCGCCGGAGGGCGCCGCGCGCGACCGTTTCCGCCAGCTCTTCTCGGCGGCCGGCCAGAACCCGGACGCGCTCTTCGCCGCGCCGATGTACGACAGCACCTTCATCGCCGCGCTGGCGATCCAGGCCGCGGGCTCCACGGATCGCGCCGCGGTCAACCGCGCGATGCGCAACGTCACGCAGCCGGGCGGCGAGGAGATCCTGCCGGGCGAATGGCAGAAGGCGCGCGAGGCGCTCGCCGCCGGACGCCGCATCACCTATGTCGGCGCGACGGGGCCCAAGCCCTTCGACGCCGCCGGCGACACG
>VGDA01000480.1 GCA_016869915.1 Alphaproteobacteria bacterium | reverse complement strand
GCGACGGCTTCATGCGGGCTTCAGCTTGGCCCATGTGGCGTCGGCCATGGCCCAGAGGCGCCTGCCGTCGATCCTGCCGATGAAGGCATAGGCGTAGCCCTTCTCGCGCCAGCTCACGACGTTGACCTCGTCGCGCTGGTCGAGCCTGCCCTCGCGATCGGGCTGGTCGGTGAAGCCGATGACGAGCTGGACCAGCTCGCCATTCTCCGCGGCATAGAAGAACTGCGCCGCCGGACGGCGACCGATCAGGAGCAGCCTGCCCCCCTGCTGGCGATAGCCGAAGGAGGACAGGTCGGGCACCGCGACCTCGCGCTGGAGCTTGGCGCCGACCCAGCGCTCGAGCTCCTCGACGTTCTCCGCGCCGATGTCGACGAGCAGGCGGTGGTCCTTCTCGAACGAGGCGCGATGCACGCGGTACCAGGCGGCGAGGTTGTCGATCCAGCGCTCGGCATCGACGACGGCCGCGACCTCCTGGACGGGGGCGCGCTGCGAGAAGGGCGCGATGCCCTGCTGCGAGGCGGCATTGAGCAGGGCGACGGCGCCGATCGCCGCCGCCGCCGCCCAGCCGGCGTTGCGCCAGAGATAGCCGGGCCGCTCGGTGCGGCCGCGCAGGGGCAGCATCGCGGCCGCCGCCGCGGGAGCGGCGGTGGCGCCGCCAAGGGCCTGGACGAGGCGCGCGGGCACGGGCTCGTGCAGAACCTCGCCGAAGGCGCCGCGCATCATCGTCGCGGTCTGGCGGAACATTGCTACACGACGTCCGATGGCGGGGTCGGCGGCGATCGAGGCCTCGATCTCGCGCGCGGTCTCGGCGTCGACCTCGCCGTCGACATAGGCCATCAGCATGACGTCGTCGATCCGGGTGATCCGTTCCATCGCGTCAGGACCCCTCTGGCTTGAAGCGCACGACATTTCCAGCGGCTTCGGCGGCCGGCTCGCCGACGAGGCGGCCCAGAGCCGTGCGTGCGCGCGACAGCCTGCTCATCACCGTGCCGATCGGGATGGCGAGCGTGTCGGCTGCCTCCTTGTAGGACTGGCCCTCGACGCAGACGAGCATCATCACGGCCCGCTGCTCGTCCGGCAGCGTGGCCATGGCGCGCCTGACGGCGTCGTAGGTGATGTGGCTTTCCATTTCCCTCGCGCCATCGACCGAAAGCTCCGCCTCCACCAGCGGCGAGTCCGCGTCCACGCGCCCCTCGCCGGTCCGCACCTTCTGGGCCCGCTTCTGGTCCAGCCACGTGGTCTGGACGATCCGGAACATCCAGCTGTCGAGCCGGGTCCCGGGCGTCCACTGGTGGATCCGCGACAGTGCCTTCTCGCACGCCGCCTGGACGAGGTCGTCGGCCTGGTCGGGAACGCCCGCGAGGCCGCGCGCGAAGCGCCGCAGCCTCGGCAGGAGAGCGACCAGCTCCGCCTGGATCGCCGGGTCGACGCCGCCGCTCATCGCGGGGCCTCGCGCGGATCGGGGCGATAACGGCCGGCGCCGCGCCCTATTCCCCTCGGGCCCATGGTCAGCGCGTCAGCTTCTGGACGAGGTCGTCGAACTGGTCGAGCGTCGAGTAGCGGAACGTGACCGAGCCGGAGTCCCCTCCCCGCTTGTGCTGCAGCGCGACCTTGAGGCCGGTCGCCTCCTCGAGGCGCTTCTCCATGGCGCGGGTGTCGGCGTCGCGCAGTTCGCCGCCCCGCGACGCGGGCTTTCCGCGCGGCTGCTGCCTGGCCTCGCGCGCGAGCGCCTCGGCCTGGCGGACCGTCAACCCTTCCGCGACGATGCGCCGCGCGAGGCCGAGCGGATCGGCGGCGGTCAGCAGGACGCGGGCATGTCCGGCGTCGATCTCGCGGCGCGCGAGCATGTCCTTCACCGCGTCGGGCAGGCCGAGCAGGCGGATGGTGTTGGCGACATGGGCGCGCGACTTGCCTAGCGCCTGGCCGATCGCCTCCTGCGTGTGGCCGAATTCCGCCGCCAGGCGGCTGAAGGCCTCGGCCTCCTCGAGCGGCGAGAGGTCCTGGCGCTGGATGTTCTCGACCAGCGCGGCCTCCAGCGCCTCGCGGTCGGAGAGGTCCTTCACGACGGCGGGGATCTCGTGGAGCCGCGCGGCCTGCGCGGCGCGCCAGCGTCGCTCGCCCGCGATCAGCTCGTAGCGCGGCGGATCGACCGAGACGCGGCGCACGAGGATCGGCTGCAGGACGCCCTGGTTGCGCACGGACTGCGCGAGCGCCTCGATCTCGTCGGGATCGAAGACGCGGCGCGGCTGGTAGCGGCCCGGGGAGATCTGCGCGATGGGCAGCATCGAGGCCGCGCGCGGCGCGCCGGCGCCGGGCGCGGTCGCGGCGACCGCCGCGGGCGCGGCCGGCCCGCCGCCGAGCAGGGCCGAGAGGCCCTTGCCAAGGCCCTTGCGGGGCGGTTCGGCGCGGCTCATGCGGCGACTCCCTGGGGCCGCGCGTTGCGACGGATCAATTCGGCGGCGAGCATGACATAGGCCTGGCTGCCGGGGCAGCGCAGGTCGTAGAGGAGCACGGGCTTGCCGTGGCTGGGGGCCTCGGCGATGCGAACGTTGCGCGGGATGCTGGTCTCGAACACGCGCTCGCCGAAATGCGCCCGAAGGTCGCCGGCGACCTGCTCGGAGAGCGTGTTGCGGCGATCATACATCGTCAGCACCACGCCCTCGATGGCGAGCGCGGGGTTGAAGCGCTCCTGCACGAGCGCGACCGTGCGCATCAGGTGCGACAGGCCCTCGAGCGCGAAGAACTCGCATTGCATCGGGACGAGGATCGCGTCGGCGGCGGAAAGCGCGTTGAGCGTCAGGAAGCCGAGCGCGGGCGGGCAGTCGATGAAGACGTAGTCGAGCTCCGCGGTCGCGCCTTCCGCCGCGAGCGCATCGCGAAGGCGGTATTCGCGCCTGTCGAGGTCGACGA
>VGDA01000479.1 GCA_016869915.1 Alphaproteobacteria bacterium | reverse complement strand
CGCGGCCATCGCGGTGCCGCTGCTGGGAGAGCGGGTAGGGCTGCGCCACTGGCTCTGGGTGCTGCTCGGCTTCGCCGGCGTGGTCGTCGTGCTGCGGCCGGCGCCGGAGGTGTTCGGCTGGGCGGTGGCCCTGCCGATCGCATCGGCCGCGAGCTACGCGATCTACCAGGTGGCGACCAAGCGCGCCGCCGCCGCCGACCCGGCGGTGACCAGCCTCTTCCATTCGAGCCTCGTGGGCTTCCTGCTCGCGGCCTGCGTCGCACCCTTCTTCTGGACCTGGCCGACGCCCCTGCATGCCGCGATCATGCTCGTCCACGGCGCGATGTGCGGCGTCACGCATTTCCTGGTGATCCGCGCGCTGACGCTGTCGCCGGTCTCGCTGACCGCGCCCTTCGGCTACGCGGGCCTGCTCTGGGCGGTGGTGCTCGGCTTCCTCGCCTTCGGCGAACGGCCCGACCTCGCCACCATCCTCGGCGGCGCGACCATCGCGCTGGCCGGCATCCTGCTGGCGCGCGAGGCCATGCGCGCGCGCGCGGACGCCTCGCGATGAACCCGCGCGACGCCGCCGGCTATGCCTTCCTCGCGCTCGCCTGGGGCCTGTCCTTCGCGCTGATGCTGCGCGTCGAGGCGGCGTTCGGCCTGGTCGGCGCGGTCGCCTTCCGCGCCCTGGTCGCGGCCGCGGCGCTGCTCGCGGCGTCGGCCATGCTCGGGCGCATGCCGCGGCTGCGGCGCGGCTGGGGCCGCTTCGCGGTCGTCGGCGCGACCACGGTCGCGGGCCAGCTCCTCGGCCTCTCCTACGGCGCGCCGCGCATCGGCACGGCGATGACCGCGATCCTGGTCGCGACGATCCCCCTCTTCTCGATGGCGATCGGCTGGGCCTGGGGGATCGAGCGGCCGAGCCGCGCGACCGCCGCGGGCCTGGCGCTCGGCGTCGGCGGCATCGTGCTGCTCGTCGGCTTCCCCGCGGTCGAGCCGGGGGAGGGCTTCGCGCTCGGCTGCGCCGCCGCGCTCGCCGGATCCGCCTGCGCGGCCTTCGGCAGCTGCTATGCCAGCCGCGCGCTGCGCGACGCCGATCCCCGCGACATCTCCACCGGCGCCTTCCTCGCGGGCGGCGCGATGACGCTGCCGCTGCTCGTGCTCGTGCCCGTGCCGGCGATGCCGGATGCGGGCGACGTGGCCGCCCTCGTGGTGCTGGGCGGGGTGATGAGCGCGCTCACCTACGTCGTCTATTTCGGCCTCGTCGCCTCGATCGGCGCGACGCGCGCGATCAGCGTCGAGTTCGCGGTGCCGGTCGTCGCGGCGGCCTTCGGCTGGGCCTTCCTCGGCGAGCGGCTGGCGATGGCACAGGTCGCGGGCGCGCTGGCGATCGCCGCGGGATGCGCGCTCGCGCTCGGCCTGCTCGCGCCGGGCTCGAAACAGGCCGCCGATCGCGGCTAGGCTGGCGCGCCATGGACATCCCGCCCTCCGTCGCCGAGCTCCTCGCCAGCGCCGCGGTGCCGTTCGAGCGCGCCCGCGCGATGCCGCCCTCCGCCTATACCTGCCCGGACTTCCTGCGCCGCGAGCTCGACGCGATCTTCGCGCGCGAATGGATCATGCTGGGCCGCGCCTCGTCGCTCGCGAAGCCGGGGGACTACGTCGCCGGCGAGATCGCGGGCCAGCCCGTGCTGGTCGTGCGCGGACGCGACGGCGCGCTGCGCGCGATGTCGAACGTGTGCCGGCACCGCATGTCGACGCTGCTCGAGGGCAAGGGCAACGCGCCACGCATCGTCTGCCCCTACCATGCCTGGACCTACGACCTCGACGGCAGCCTCGTCGCGGCGCCGGCGATGGAGCGCAACGCGTGCTTCCGGCGCGAGGGGATCGCGCTGCCGCCGCTGCGCTGCGAGGAATGGCTGGGCTGGATCATGGTGACGCTGGACCGAGACGCGCCGCCGGTGGCCGAGCGCCTCGCCGGCGTGCATGGCCTGATCGAGGACTATGGCCTCGAGCGCTACACCGAGACCTTCCGCGAGACGTTCTCCTGGGACACCAACTGGAAGATCCTCGCCGAGAACTTCATGGAGAGCTACCACCTGCCGCGCTGCCACGCCGGCACGATCGGCAGGCTCTCGAGGCTGGAGGAGATGGACTGCCCGCCCGGGTTGCCGGCCTTCAACTACCACACGATCCTGAAGGACGATTCGCTGCGCATCGCACTCGCGCATCCCGACAACACCCGCATGAAGGGCGACCGGCGGCGCACGACCTTCCTGCTCGCGGTCTATCCCGCGATGCTGGTGACGCTGACCCCGGGGTATTTCTGGTACCTGTCGCTGCATCCCGAGGGCACGGGGCGCGTGCGCGTCGTCTTCGGCGGCGGCATGGCGCCGGAATTCGTCGCCGCGCCCGAGGCGCAGGCGGATTTCGCGCGCGTGAAGGCGCTGCTCGACAAGGTCAACGACGAGGACAAGGCCTGTACCGAGCGCGTCTATCGCGGCGTGCTGGCCGGCGACGCGCGGCCCGGCCCGCTCAGCCACCTCGAGCGGCCGAACCACGACTTCGCGCAGTACCTGGCCGAGCGGCTCGGCGGGTTCCGGCGCGCGTTCGCGGCGGGCTGAGGCCGGGGGACGGAGGCCGCGCCGATGGAGATCTTCCTCCTCGCATGCCTCGCCGTCGGCGCCTTCGTGATGGTGCCCGCCTTCCGCGCCCTCGTCGGCGCGCTCGCCGGCCTCGCGCTGGTCGGCTTCCTCGTCATCGCCGGCCTCGGCCTGCTGCTCCTCTTCCTCGTCGCGCGCTGAGGGGGCGCGCGACCGCGCGCGGGGGCGCAGGGTCAGGCGAGGGAGATGGCGCGCCCGGCGAGACTCGAACTCACGACCTTCAGCTCCGGAGGCTGACGCTCTATCCAACTGAGCTACGGGCGCGCATGGCAGTCGGAAGCGG
>VGDA01000478.1 GCA_016869915.1 Alphaproteobacteria bacterium | reverse complement strand
CGACCTTCCTGTCCCAGTTCGCGCAGGCCTTCGAGAGCCTGCATGCCCTGGGCAAGCTCATGCTGAGGCGCTGACATGGACGAGGCGGGCATCGACGCCGAGGCGACGCTGCGGCGCGAATTGCTGCTGGCCTTCCATGTCCTCGACATCGAGGGGCTCGACAGCGGCATCGCGGGCCATCTCACCGCGCGCCTGCCCGGCGCCGGGACGTTCCTGTGCCATTCCCACGGCCTCGGCTTCGGCGAGGTGGGCGCGCGCGACATCAACCGCGCCGGCATGGACCTCGCGCGCCTCGAGGGGCGCGGGCGCATCGGCCCCTCGCTGTCGATCCACGCCGCGATCTACCGCGCGCGGCCGGATGTCGGCTGCATCGTGCACGCGCACGACGAATCGGCCGTGGCGCTGACCGCCACCGGCGCCGAGCTCGAGCCGCTCTACCAGAGCGCGCTGCTGCTGGCCGGCGACGTCGCGACCCATCGCGACTATGGCGGCATCGTCGAGACCGAGGAGAGCGGCCGCGCCCTGGCCGCCGCGCTCGGCGCCCGGCGCGCGCTGCTGCTCGCCAACCATGGCACGCTCGTCGTCGGCGCCTCGATCCGCGAGGCCGTGCACGCCGCGGTCATGCTGTCGGCGGCCTGCCGCATCCAGTTGCGCGCGATGGCGGCCGCGCCGGGGCGCAGCCTCCACGCCGTCGACGCCGCGACGGCCAGCGAGGCGAAGTCGTTCCTGCTTTCCGCGCGCGTGCTGGGCATGCGCTGGGACCACTACGTGCGCCGCGCGCTGGCCGCGCGGCCCGGCCTGATCGCCGAGCTCTCGACCCTGCGCGGCTGAGGCGCTCAGTTCGGGCGCTGCGGCGGCGCGTCCGGGTCGGGCTCGGGAAGGCCCGGCGCCGGGCTCGCCTGATGGTGGACCAGCCTCCAGCCATCCTTCTCGCGGCGGAAAAGGTTGGTCGCGACCAGCGCCTGGCCCTGTATGTCCTCGTGGCAGACCACCATCGCGGTGTCGCCCCAGACGAAGGCGCGCGGCGCGACGCAGGCGATGCGCGGCGCCTGCGGGTTGACGAGGATGCGCGTCCAGCTCGCCATCACCGCGTCGCGGCCATGCAGCGGCGGCCATCCCGGATGGATGCACGCCACCGGCTCGACGCGGCCCCAGGTGCGGTCCATCGCGTCGATGTCGCGGTCGCAGAAGGCCCGGTAGAAGGCCTCGTTGGCGAACAGCACCGCCTCGCGGTCGGCGATCGCGGTCATGGCGCGTCTCCTCGCGTCGCCGTCAGCACGACAGCGAGAGCAGCAGCGGCTGGTGGTCGGAGGCGTCGGTCGCCACGTCGACCGCCAGCGCGCGCAGCCGCGGCGCCAGCCGGGCGGAGACGAGGAAGAAGTCGCGCGCATGGCCACCCTGCGGCCACTGGCGGCGGTCATGCACGCCGCAGGTCGGGTCGTGCGGGCGCGAGCCATGCAGCACGGGCCAGGCGTCGGCATAGGCCCCGGGCGCCGTCGTCGCGGCGTAGCTCGCCTCGTCGAGCGGGAAGTTGAAGTCGCCGCAGAGCACCGTGCCGGCGACCGGCGGCAGCGCGCCGTAGGGGCCCTTGCCCGCGGGCGCGGGCGCCGCGTCGCGCGCGGCCCATTCCGCCTCGAGCACGACCAGCCGGTCGGCCTGGGCGCGGCGCTGCGCGAGCGAATGGTACTCGAGATGCGTGGTCACGACGCGCAGCGCGCCCGCGCCGGTCGCGACGACCGCCTCGAGCGCGTTGCGCTGCATGCTGATCACCGAGGCGTCGGCGGGCCGCGGCAGCGCGTGCGCGATGGCGTCGAGCACCGGCAGGCGCGACAGGATCATGTTGCCGAAGCGCAGCCGGCGCCCATCGCCGGGCCGGTCGACGGCGGGCACGAAGACGGGCGCGTGGCCGGGGAAGAGCGCGGCGAGCGCGGCGGCCTGGTCGGCCTCGGCGCCGGGCGCGAGCGCGCCGAAGCCGTCGGAGACCTCCTGGAAGCACAGCACGTCGGCATCGCCCATCGCGCGGCAGGCGGCGGCGATGCGCGGCAGGTCGACCCGTCCGTCCATGCCGAGGCCGAACTGGATGTTCCAGGACAGGATGCTGACGTCGCGGCTCATGGGCCCTTCCCCTCGCTGGCGCGCGACGCCAGCGCCGCGCGCGCGGCGACCGGCGCGTCGACGCGCGGACCCGCGGACCATGCGATGCGGTCGAAGGCGCCGCAATGCCCGCATGTCGCCTGCCAGCGCGCGTGGCGCGCGCCGCAGGCGCCGCAGGTCCAGCCATCCTCGCCGGGCGCCTCGGCGGCGCGCGCGAGCCAGCGCCGCGCGGCGACGCCGTCGCCCTTCTCCACCTCCTCGACGCGCGCCATGAGCCGCGCCACCGCGCCATCGGCCTGCCCCGACGAGACCGCCGACGCGGCGTCGAGGTGGCGGCGCGCCTCGCCCCAGAGCTGCGCGTCGACCGCCGCGCGCGCCAGGGCGAGATGGCTTTCGGGATGGCGCGGCGCCAGCGCGGCGAGGCGCTCGGCCGCCTTGACGCGCGCGATCGGGTCCGCGGCGCCACGCGCGCGCGGATGCAGCGCGGCGAGCTCGGGGCGCGGCGCGCGCGACCAGGCCTGCTCGATGACGCGCAGCGCGGCGCGCGCGCGGCCGGCGTCGAGATGGAGCCCGGCGAGCCAGGCGGCCACCGCCTCGTGGTCGGGATCGGCCTTCCACGCGGCCTCCGCCTGGGCGAGCGCCTCGGCCGCGCGCCCCGCGGCGGCCGCCTCGCGCGAGCGCTCGAGCGCGATCGCCGCGGCATGGCGCGCGGCCTCGGCGGGTGGCACCGCGCCGATGCGCCGCGCGTCGCGCAGCGTGCGCTGCGCGTCCTCCCACGCGCCGGCCCGCGCCTCGAGGCCGAGCAGCGTCGTCTGCACCCAGGCGGTCCTGGGCCGCAGCGCGCGCGCGC
>VGDA01000477.1 GCA_016869915.1 Alphaproteobacteria bacterium | reverse complement strand
GCCGTCCTCGGACGAGGACTGGACGATCATGTCGACGTTGACGCTCGCGTCGGCGAGCGGCCCGAAGATCGCCGCGGCGACCCCCGGCTTGTCGGCGACCTTGGTGAGCGTGACCTTCGCCTCGTCTCGCGAGTAGGCGATGCCGCTGACGACCTGCTTCTCCACGATCTCGTCCTCGTCGACTACGAGCGTGCCGGGCCTGTCCTCGAAGCTCGAGAGGACCTGCACGCGCACGCGATGGTTCATGGCCAGCTCGACCGAGCGCGTCTGGAGCACCTTGGCGCCCAGCGAGGCCATCTCGAGCATCTCCTCGTACGTGATCTTCTCCAGCTTCCGCGCCCGGGAGACGATGCGCGGGTCGCAGGTATAGACGCCGTCGACGTCGGTGTAGATGTCGCAGCGATCGGCGCGCAGCGCCGCCGCCAGCGCGACGGCCGAGGTGTCGGAGCCACCGCGCCCGAGGGTGGAGATCCGGTTGCCCGGCGCGACGCCCTGGAAGCCGGCCACCACGGCAACCTGCTTCTCCTTCGCGAAGAGCCGCAGCATCTCGTCCGTGCTGACGTCCATGATCCGGGCCTTGCCGTGGGCGTCGTCGGAGACCAGGGGCAGCTGCCAGCCCTGCCAGGAGCGGGCGTTGACGCCGAGCTGCTGGAGGGCGAGCGCCGTGAGGCCGCTCGTCACCTGCTCGCCGGTCGCCACGACGGCGTCGTATTCGCGCGCGTCGTAGAGCGGCGCCACCTGGTTGACCCAGGCGACGAGCTGGTTGGTCACGCCCGACATGGCGGAGACGACCACGGCCACCTCGTGGCCCGCGTCGACCTCGCGCTTCACGCGCCGCGCGACGTTGCGGATCCGGTCGAGGTCGGCGACGGACGTCCCGCCGAACTTCATAACGATTCGCGCCATGACCCCTGCGTGTTCCGTGCTACGTGTCGCCCCGAGGGGCGGCGCATGTGGCGAAAAGCGCGCGGGCAGGTTGTCCCGCGCTTCCGACCCTTCATATTTTCTGGAGCCCGCGGATGCAAGCGGCGCGCCCCTGCCCGAGGAACAGCCCTCCATGCCACCGATCGCGACCCCGGACGCGACGTCCAGCATCGATCCCGACGAGATCGCCCGCTTCGAGGCGATGGCCGCGGAGTGGTGGGACCCGCACGGCAAGTTCCGCCCGCTGCACAGGTTCAATCCGGTGCGCCTCGCCTGGATCCGCGACCGGGTGCTCGCCCGCTTCGGGCGCGACGGCGCGGCGCCGCGCCCGCTCGAGGGGCTGCGCGTGCTCGACATCGGCTGCGGCGGCGGCCTCGTCTCCGAGCCCATGGCGCGGCTCGGCGCCGAGGTCGTGGGCGTCGACGCCTCGCACCGCAACGTCGAGGTGGCCCGCATCCATGCCGCTCAGGGCGGCCTCGCGATCGACTATCGCCAGGGCACGGCCGAGGAACTCCTCGCCGCCGGGGAACGCTTCGACGTCGTCCTGAGCCTCGAGGTCGTCGAGCACGTCGCCGACCCGGCCGCCTTCCTCGGCGCCTGCGCGGGCCTCGTGTCGCCCCGCGGCGCGCTGTTCGTGGCGACCATCAACCGCACGCCCCAGGCCTTCGCGCTGGCGATCGTCGGCGCGGAATACGTCCTGCGCTGGCTGCCGCGCGGCACGCATAGCTGGAGCAAGTTCGTGCGGCCGTCGGAGGTCGCCGCCGCGCTGCGCCCGACCGGGCTCGAGCTGCGCGAATTCGCGGGCATGTCCTACAACCCGCTGCGCGACGCCTGGAGCGCGGGACGCGACCTCGGCGTCAACTACATCGCCTACGCCACGCGCTGAGCGCGCGGCGGGCCGTCACGAATCGGCCCGGCGCACCCAGGGGATGCGGGCGAACTCGACGCCCTCCTCGGCGAGGGAGGCCGCGTCCTCGTCGCTCGCCTGGCCGTAGATGCTGCGGCTCTCGGCCTCGCCGTAGTGGATCCTGCGCGCCTCCTTGGCGAAGGCGTCGCCGACATCGTCGGCGTTCGCCTCGATGTGGCGGCGCAGCTCCGAGAGCTGGCGCAGCAGCTCGGCGGCCTGCTTCGCGTCGGGGTGGTTGGCGTAGCCCTTGGCGTCGCCGCGGTTCTGGGAGCGCGTGCCGGAAAGGGCGGGCGCCGTCAGCGCCTTCTTCACCTTCGCGGAGCCGCAGACTGAGCAAGACAGCAGCTTGCGCTTCGCCTGGCGGTCGAAGCTCGCGGCGTCCTTGAACCAGGCCTCGAAGCGATGGTCCTTCTCGCAGCAGAGATCGTACGCGATCATTTAGGGCGAAGAGTTGGTCTGGCTAGCGGCGATTGCAAGCGCTAAGAGCACCCGGCCATGGCCGCCCCGCATGCCGACGACATCCCCGCCTCCGCCTGGATCGCGCGCTTCGCGCCGCTGGTCCCCGCGGGCCCCGTGCTCGACCTCGCCGCCGGCGGTGGACGGCACAGCCTGCTCATGCGCGGCCTCGGCCACGAGGTCGTCGCCGTCGACCGCGATCCCTCGGCGCTGGTTGCGCGCGCGGTGCCCGGCATCGCGGCCATCGCGGAGGACCTGGAGACCGGGGCGGTTCCCGCCTGCCTCGGCCGGCGCTACGCGGCCGTGGTCGTGGCCAACTACCTGCACCGCCCCATCCTGCCGGCGATCGTGGGCGCGGTCGCGCCGGGCGGCTGGCTCCTCTACGAGACCTTCGCCACCGGCAACGAGCGCTTCGGCCGCCCGAGCAACCCGGATTTCCTGCTGCGGCCGGGCGAACTGCTGGAGGCCGCGCGCGGCAGGCTGCGCGTCGTCGCCTACGAGGACCTCGAGGTCGCCGAGCCGCGGCGCGCCATGGTCCAGCGCATCGCGGCGCGCGCGGACTAGGAACCGGCCAGCAACTCGTCGAGCCGGCCCGCGGCGTCGAGGGCGTGGATGTCGTCGCAGCCGCCGACATGGCGCCCGTCTATGAAGACCTGCG
>VGDA01000476.1 GCA_016869915.1 Alphaproteobacteria bacterium | reverse complement strand
AGGGCTGCGCGCTCCCCGAGTGGTTCGGCGCGGGATCCGCTGCGCGCGCGCCGCGGGACGCCGGCGCCGCCAGGGCGAGCGCCACCAGCGCCAGCGTCGCGATGGTCCGGTGTCGATCCATGGAGCTCATGTTGCCGGGGCGGATCGCGGCCCGGCGGCGAAGCCGGACCGAAGCGGTGCATGATGGCGGAGGCGTGGGCGGAGATCGACCCGGCCGCGGCGCGGCGCCTGCTCGCCCTCGCGCCGCGCCTGCCCTTCGAGCAGGGCTGGGCCTACGCGCAGGCGATGGCCGCGACCGGGATGGCTGCGATGCGCTTCCTCGCCCTCGGGGAGCGCGCGGTCGCGACCGTCTGCGAGCGACGCTGGTGGGGCCTGTGGCCCGTGCGCGAATGCCTGCGCGGGCCGGCCTGGATCCTTCCGCCCGAGGGCGAGGGATCGATGGAAGCGGCGATGGACGGCTTCATGCGGGCGGCGTTCCGCCGGCATCCCTTCGCGATGTCGTTCTGGACCGCAGATCACGGCGCGGCGCGGCACGCGGACGCCGTCGCGCGCAGCGCCGGCATGCGCCGCGTGATGTCCGGCCACGCGACCTCGATCGTGCCGGTGCTCGCCGATCCGGCGGCCCAGCGCGCGTTGCTGCACGGCAAGTGGCGCAACGCGCTGGCCGCGGCGGAGGCCAGGGGGCGACTGCGCGTGCACGCGACGCGGGAGCGGCGGGCGGTGGTGGAAGTCGTCGAGCGCTACGAGGGCTTGCGCCGCGCGCGAGGCTTCGCGGGCCCGCCCGGTCGCATGCTCGCGGCCATGGCGACGCTCGAGGAACCCGGACGCGTCTTCTGCGTCGTCGCCGAGCGCGGCGCGGCAACCGCGGCGGCCGGCCTGTTCTTCGTGCATGGCGACGAGGCGACATGGGCCGCCGGCTTCTCGACGCCCGACGGCCGGGCGGAGGGCGGGCATCGCCTCGTGCTGATGGCGGCCTTCGCGGAACTGCGCCGCCTTGGCGTAGCCCGACTCGACCTCGGTGGGGTCGACACGGACGCCGCGCCGGGCATCGCCCGTTTCAAGTTCGGACTGGGCGGAACCCTCGCGATCCTGCCGGGGACCTGGGGGCGCTGACGGGGACGGGGCGGGTGATCGCGGCGATCGCGTGGCTACCCGAGATGGTTGTATCGCACTAGCTACATCCAGGGGCTGTTGGCGGATCGAAGGATCTCCAGCCCATGCGCGTCGTGGGCTAGATTGCTTGGCAGGGCTAATTGACCCGGAGTAATGCCCCCCCCTCCTCCCTCGCGCGCCCTCCTTCCCCGACACACGCAGGCGATGCCCGTTCCCTTCACAGATGGATCCGCTGCCCCGCGAAAACCGGGCGAGGAGGCGTCGCCGATCATCGGCTTCGGCCTCGCCCTGCTGCTCGGCTTCGCGGGCCTCGGCATCAATGTCTTCCTGCCGTTCAACATCTCCTGGGGCGTGCACCTGCTCTTCGGAGGCTGCATCGCCCTGGTCGGGGTGCGTCTCCTGCCGCCGGCCTTGGCGCTCGGTGCCGTCCTGCTCGCGACCTTGCCCAGCTTCCTGCTCTGGGTGCACTGGTTCGCGGTCGCGATCATGTGCTGCGAGGCTGCATGGCTCTGCATGGCGGGGCGTCGCGGATGGCCGCTGGCCGGGGCTGATCTCGCCTACTGGCTGGCCGTCGGCTGTCCCGCCTCGATTGTCGTGTCGCTCGCCTGGGGAGGGGCTACGCCGGAAGTGGCGCTTCTGGTGGCAGCGAAACTCGGCCTGAATGGCGTGGCGAACGCATCGGTCGCGGACATCCTGCACCTGGCATCGCTGCGATGGCCACTGCTTCGTCGGATACCCGCGATGCGCGGCGCCTCCGCAAGGTCCGCGCTGGTCTCGATCCTCGCCTTCTTCGTGGCGGTGCCGGGCCTCGCGGCGAGCTCGGCCTTCTCGCTCCTCTCGGTACGCGGCATCGAGCGGGAGATGACGCGGGAACTCGGCGACTACGCGTTCGACATCGCCGCGGCGCATGCACAGGTCGTCGCTCTGGCGGCCGGGTCGCTTGGCAACTTCGCGCCGCGGATCGCCAGGCAACTCGAGGCAAACCCGGGCGGCGCGCGCGCGGTCGCGCTCGCGGGCCCCGTGCCATGGGAAACCATCGTCCTGCTCGACGCGTCCGGGCCTGCCACCGACCCGCCGGAGGCGCGGTGCTGGGCGGCGACCCTGCGATCGAGGCTCGCCGGGGCCGGCATGGCCGAGGACATGGTGGTCTCCGTCCCCGCGAAGGGGCCTTGCGAGGCGTCGCTGCTCGTCGTCCGCCAGCTCGCGGCTGGGCGCCTGGCGGTGCTTCGCGCCTCGTCCGCGACGATGGCGCGGCAGACCATCGAGGCGGCCTCCCGGCGCCTCGTTCGAGACGGCCGGGGCTGGCTGGCCGGTGCATTCGACGAACAGGACCAGCTCGTGGCGATGGCGGGGAACATCGACGCGACCCTCGACCGATCCCCGCCATCGCGCGGCCCTGCCGACACGGTCATCCTGCCTACCCGCGACCTTGGCTACTTCAAGCGCGACCTGCAGGACTGGGGCGCGCGGACGACGTTGGAATTACCCGCGATCCCGGGCTGGCGGATCGGCGTGGCCATTTCCTCGTCGCCGCTTCGCGCCGAAGCGCAATGGGCGCAAGCCGCGATCCTTGCAGTAGCGCTCATGCTGGTGGCTGGCGTCGTGGTGGCCGGTTCGGCGATCGCGAGCGCGGTCGGGCGGCGCCTTCGCTTCAGCGCGGCCAGGTCCGGGCGGCCGGTCGACGACGCGCCGCGGCTACCGCTGCAGGAGATGGATCTCCTCGACGACTGGATCCGCGGGATGGTCGAGCAACTGCGCACGGAGCGCTGGACCTCGGATGCCTTTCGAGCCCGGCTCGAGGCCTTCGAGGCGATGGCGCCGATCATCACCTACGTGGCGGAGGAC
>VGDA01000475.1 GCA_016869915.1 Alphaproteobacteria bacterium | reverse complement strand
CGCTTCTGGCATCCCGTCGCGATGACGGCGTAGGTCGGCGACCTGCCGCTGGCGATCCGCGTGCTGGGCGAGGACCTCGTCCTGTTCCGCGACCTCTCCGGGCGCCACGGCCTGCTGCACAAGCATTGCAGCCACCGCCGCACCTTGCTCGAGTACGGCATCGTCGCCGAGCGCGGCATACGCTGCTGCTACCACGGCTGGCTCTTCGACATCGACGGCACGATCCTCGAGACTCCGGGCGAGCCGGCGAGAAGCCGGATCCGCGAGACGCTCTGCCACGGCGCCTATCCGGTGCGCGAGCGCGACGGGCCGCTCTTCGCCTACCTGGGCCCGCCGGAGAAGACGCCGGACTTCCCCGTGCTCGACACGATGGCGCAGCCCGGCAACGACATGGTGCCCTATTCGATCGACTATCCCCGCAACTGGCTGCAGGTGGCCGAGAACCCGATGGATCCCTGGCACAGCGTGTTCCTGCACACGCGTGCCACGCGGGCCCATTTCAACGCGGCGTGGGGCGCCTTCCCGGTCGTCGAGTGGCACTGGATGGAGGACCGCGTCGGGATCTACCTGACCAATTCCCGGCGCTGGAACGAGTACGTCTGGGTGCGCACGGCGGAGAACATGTTCCCCGCGGTGGCGCAGCCGCCCGACATCTACCAGGATGCGGACCGCGAGCTCTTCTTCCCGCGCGTCGGCATCACGAAGTGGACGGTGCCGGTCGACGACCGCAGCTGCCGCATCACCGGCTGGCGCCACTTCAACCCGACGCTCGACCGCGGCGGCAAGGGCGACCGCGCGAAGGTCGGGCTCGGCAAGGTCGACTTCCTCGGCCAGACCGGGACGGAGCGCAGCCACGAGGAAGGCCAGCGCATGCCCAGCGACTACGAGGCGCAGGTCGGGCAGGGGCCGATCACCGTCCACGCCGAGGAAACGCTGGGCTCCACGGACAAGGGCGTGGCGATGCTGCGCCGCGGGCTGCGGCGCGCGATCCGCGCGGTGGCGGCGGGCGAGGACCCGCCGCGGGCGAAGCCGAACGCCGACGGCACGATCCCGAGCTTCGCCGGCGACGTGATCATCCGCGTGCCGAAGTCGAACGTCGACGACGTGGCGCTGCAGCGCGAGGTCGGGCGCCTGGTCGGCCGCGTGGTGGCGGAGACGCTGCCCATGCCGGCGGCGACGCGCCAGGCAGAGATCGAGCGGCGCGTGCGCGCGGGGCTTGCGGCGCTGGGCGCCGCCGGGGCGGCGCCGGGCTGAGCGGCGGCCGCGTCCCTCAGCTCGCCTGCTGGAGCGGGACTTCCCCGGCGGGACGGCGGGGCAGCTCGAGGATCGCCTCCGCGCCACCGCCGATGTTGCGCAGCGTGAGCGAGCCGCCCTGCCGGCGCGCCAGTTCGTAGCTGATCGCGAGGCCGAGCCCGAGGCCCTGCTTGCCGCGGACCAGCTCGCTGTCCTTGGTCGGGCGCAGGAAGGCCGTGCCGAAGCCGGTCAGGACATGCGCCGGGAAATGCGGTCCCTCGGTGACGACGGAGCAGGTCGTGCGCTTGCCCGAGGCCGATGCGCGGATGCGCACGCGCGAGCCCGCGCGCGCGTAGCGCGCCGCGTTGGCGAGCAGGTTGACGAAGATCTGCCGCACCGCCGTCTCGTCGCCGACGCAGGAGATGTCGCCGCTGCTCTCCAGGCTGAAGGCAAGGTGGTTCTTGTCGAGGTCGCTCGCCGCGAGGCGGCGCGCCTGGTCGATCACGACGGCGAGGTCGAGGTCCTGCGACGCGAACACGCGGCGATCCATCTCGAGCTGCGTCATCTCGAGGATGTCCTCGATCATCGACATGAGATACATGCCGCTGGCGTGGATGTCGTCGGCGTACTCGGCCTGCTTGTCCGCCGGGCCGCCCTTGCGCGCGTAGAGCGCGATGACCTGCGAGAACCCGATGATGGCGTTCAGCGGCGTGCGCAGCTCGTGGCTCATCTGGGCGAGGAACTCGGCCTTCGCGCGGCTCGCCGCCTCGGCCTTGTTGCGCGCCGCGGCGAGCTCGGACTCGCGCCGCCGGGCCTCCTCCAGCAGCGTGCGCTGCGTCTCCTGCACCTGCTCGAGCGCCCGGATGCGCGCCGCGATCTCCGACGACATGAAGCGCACGCTGTCGCAGAGCGCGCCGATGTCGTCTTGCCTGCCCCGCGGGAGGTCGACGTCGAAGCTGCCGGCGCGGATCCGCTCGCTCGCGGCGTGGAGGTCCGCGAGCGGTCGCATCAGGACCTTGTGCAGCCATTCGAGAGCGACCAGCATGACGAGCAGGCTGAACGCGGCGATGACCACGCCGCGGCCTATCACCTCGTCGCGGGCCTGGGCGAGCGGCTCCCACGAGATCCCGAAATGCAGCGTCGCGACCAGGACGTCGCGGTCGTGGATCGGAACCTGGAAGGGAAGGCGCCGCGTGCCGTCCGGGCCCGCGATCGGCGAAGGCCCGCCCGGCGGCAGGCCGTTGGCGGCCACGTTCCAGCCGGAGGCGGCGATCAGCTTGCCCTGCGGGTCGACGAGGACGAGATGGGACAGGCCGTCGGTGGCGACGCTCGCGCGCAGCACCGCCTCGATGTCGGCGACCTCGTGGTCGCCTACCAGCGTCGCGAGCGAGGCCTGGAGGAAGGGCTTGTCGGCCTCGGCGCGCGCGAGAAGCTGGTCGTGGAGCGCGTTCTCGACATGCCAGAGCTGGAACGTCGTGAGCAGCGTCACCGTCGCGAGCAGGAGCCCGGCGCCGACCGCGAAGAGCTTGGCGCGGAGCGTGAGGCCGCTCATGGCGCGACGCCGCGCGCCGCGGGCGCGGCATGCCGCGCCGGGACGGCGTTCGCCTGTTCGCCGCGCGGCAAGCTGGCCGGCGTGCATGTCGCGCTCGTGCACGTCATGAGGCGATGCTCGCCTCGGGATAGTTAAGGAGAGGTTCGGGCCTTGGGACTTCGCGGGCGGGGGCTGGCAGAATG
>VGDA01000474.1 GCA_016869915.1 Alphaproteobacteria bacterium | reverse complement strand
GACGGGCTCGGCGTCTCGTCGCGCGAACCGGCGCTGGCGCGCGCTTGGCCGGGGCACGGGTCGCGGTGCATCCTCGCGCCGTCCGGGGAGGGACGCGCGCATGATCCGCATCGCCACCGCAGGCTTCCAGCACGAGTCCAACACCTTCTCGACGGTGCCCGCGAGCCTCGAGCGCTGGCGCGCCTCGGGCATCCTCGAGGGCGAGGCGATCCGCGCGGAATACGAGAGCTCGCAGTCGACGCTCGCCGGCTTCTTCGCCGCGGCGAAGGAGGACCCGGAGGTCGAGCTGGTGCCGCTGGTCTTCACGCGGCTGACGCCGATGGGCGCGATGACGCACGAGGCGATCTCCCACATCCTCGACCGGGTCGTCGGCGCCATCCGCGCGGGCGGGCCGTGGGACGCGGTGCTGCTGCCCCAGCACGGCGCGGCTGTCGCCGAGACCTGGCCCGACGCCGATGGCGAGCTCGTGCGCCGCGTACGCGAGCTGGTGGGCCCGGAGGCCCCGATCGGCCTCGCGCTCGACATGCATGCCAACATCTCCGCGCAGATGGTGGCCAATGCCGACGTCACGACCGTCTACCAGACCAACCCGCACGTCGATGCGCGCGAGCAGGCGCTGCATTGCGCGCGCCTCGTGATCCGCATGGTGCGCGGCGAGATCCGGCCGCGCTCGGCGCTGCGCATGCCGCCGCTGCTCGTGAACATCCTGAACCAGGGCACGAGCGACCACCCGATGTCCGAGCTCCTGCGCGTCGCCGCCGGGCAGCGCGCGCGCCGGGGAGTCCTCTCCGTCAGCGTCGTCGAGGGCTATCCCTACGCCGACGTCGCCGAGATGGGCATGTCCTTCGTCGCCGTCGCCGATGGCGACCAGGCGCTCGCCGACGACGTCGCCGACCGGCTCGCCGAGGCGGCCTGGTCGCTGCGCGCCGCGCTCAACCAGGGCGGCACGCCGGTCGACGAGGCGCTGGCGCGCGCCAAGGCCGCGCCAGCCGGGCCCGTGGTGCTCTTCGACGTCGGCGACAATGTCGGCGGCGGCAGCCCCGGTGACTCCACCTTCATCCTCCACGCCGCGCGGCGGCTCGGCGTGCGCGACCTGGTGCAGGGGCTCTGCGACGCCGAGGGCGTCAGGGCCTGCCAGGCGGCCGGTGTCGGCGGGCGCGTGCGGATCGCCGTCGGCGGCCGGATCGATGGCCGCCATGGCGCGCCCTTCGCGGTGGAGGGCGTGGTGACCGGCCTGTCCGATGGCCGCTACGAGGAAACGGGCCCCAGCCATGGCGGCTTCCGCTTCTACGACGACGGCCCCAGCGCCGCGATCGCGACCGACGACGGCTACGCGATCCTTCTGACCACCGAGCCCGCGGGGTCCCCGAGCCTCCAGCAGTTCCGCTCCATCGGCATCGAGCCGACGCGCATGAAGGTCATCGTCGCCAAGGGCGTCCACTCGCCGCGGCCGGCGATGGAGCCGATCGCGCGCGAGATGATCTGGGTCGCTACCGCGGGCGTCACGACGGCGGACCTGACGACGTTCGCTTACCGCAACCGCCGCGTGCCGCTCTATCCGATCGAGGGCGACGCGCGCTTCGCCGCGCGCTAGGCCGCAGCCTCGACGAAGCCGACGATGGCCTCGCCGATGCGCGTGCCGTCGTGGCGCGGCGCGAGGCTGCGCCGGCCGGTCGCGTAGGCGTCCTCGCCGATCGCGGGTCGCAGCAGCTCGAGCAGGTTGGCGACGATCCCGCCGTCGAACTCGGGATGCTGCTGCATCGAGAGCACGTGGTCGCCGATCGCGAAGGCGGCGACCGGGCAGGTCGGGCTGGCGGCGAGCAGCCGCGCGCCGCCGGGCAGCGCGAGGACCTGGTCCTGGTGGACGGCGTGCAGGGACATGCGCCCGGGCATGGCGCCCGCGCCGGGGACGGGCCCGACCCAGTCGTAGTCGAAGCGGCCCGCATGCCAGCCCCCGGGCGCGCGCCCTACCGGCGCGCCGAGGCAATGCGCCACGAGCTGGTGGCCGAAGCAGATCCCGACCACCTTCCGCCGCGCATCGACGAGGGCGCGCACGCGCGCGCGCAGGGCGACGATCCAGGGCTCGTCGCCGAAGGCGTCGTGGCGGCTTCCGGTCAGGACGACGGCGTCGAAGCCGTCGAAGCTCGCCGGGTACTCGCCGGCTGGCGCGTGGAAGGCCTCGAAGCTCCAGTCGCACCCGCCGCCATCGCGCAGGAGGCGCTCGTACAGCGCGGCGAAGCGCGGCAAACCGGGGATGATCGTCTGCGAGATCGTGTCGTTCTCCAGGATGCAGATCCGCCGCATGTGCCTCCGCGCCGCGATGTCCGGGCAGCGACCACCTAGAGCAGGCCGGCGGCGCAGGCAATTCCCGCGCGCGGGCTCACGCGGCGCGCGAGGGAACGCGAAGGCGGCGGATGGCCTCCTCGACCTGCGCGATGCGCACGGGCTTCGACACGAACTGCGCGAAGCCGCTCGCCTGCGCCCTCTCGCGCTCGGCGGGCTGCGAGAAGGCGGTGAGGGCCACCAGCGGCACCGCGGCGCCGGCCTGGCCGCCGGCGCGGATCGCGCGCGCCGCCTCGTAGCCATCCATGCGCGGCATCTGCAGGTCGAGGAAGACCGCGTCGAAGCCGCCGCGCGCGAAGGCCTCGACCGCGGCCTGCCCGTCCTCGACGATCTCCACCGAATGGCCGAGCCGCCCGAGCATCAGGCGGATGACGAGCTGGCTGGCCGCGGTGTCCTCGGCGACGAGGATGCGCAAGGGGCGGGCATCCTCGGGCCCTTCGGCCGGCGTGGCTGCCGCAACCGCCGCCGGCGCGGCGACGACGAGCGGGAGCGCGAGCACGAAGCTAGAGCGAATTCCATCCTGGTTGAATCGCGAGGGATTCCCAATCGGTGCGAAGCGTGATTCAAGCTGGCCACTGGTACGAGGAGGCCAGCAGGGATGGCACGAGCTCTTTCCGGAGATCTCAGGT
>VGDA01000473.1 GCA_016869915.1 Alphaproteobacteria bacterium | reverse complement strand
CGCTTGAAGTGGCAGAGGATGGGCTCGCGCGCCGGGTTGTCGACGAAATGGACCTGGCCGCAGGGCTGGCCGGCCTTCACCATCTCGCCCAGCTCGCAGAACGGCTCGAAGAGTCCGGGCTCCGGCGCGTAGACATAGTAGTCCTTGCCCCTGAGCTCGACGAGGCGCGTCGGCCCGTCGCTGTGGATCTTCCAGTCCTTGAGCACGCCGGCATGGGCGAGCAGGTTGCGCACGCCGCGCTCGACGATGCGCACGCCGGGGATCGACACGCGCCCGCAGCCGCCGAACTCGCCGCCCAGCGCCACCACGCCGTTGGCGATCGCGGAGGACGCGGCGAGGCGCGTGTCGGGCGAGAAGGCCCAGACGAAGCTGAGCGGCGCGCCGAAGGCGTGCAGCGCGGCGAGCGCCTTCTCGTTCTGCGCCGCGTCGGGCCCGAGCCGCGCCGAGCAGAAGGGCATGTAGTCGAGCGACGAGCCGCCGGAATGCAGGTCGTGGTGGAAATCCGCCATCGGGTAGATGGTCGTGTTGATGTAGTGCGAGATCTGGAAGGTCGGCGTGCCCTCGGCGTCGCCCGGGAAGGCGCGGTTGAGGTTGCCGCCATCGATCGGCGAGACGCGCGCGCCGTCCATCGCCGCGGGCAGGTTCGCCGCGGGCATCACGATGACGCGGCCCTTGATGTGTCTTGGCTCGAGCTCTCGGATCAGCTTCGCGAGCACGATCTGGCCCTCGTACTCGTCGCCGTGGTTGCCGGCCATCAGGAAGACCGTCGGCCCCTCGCCGTTGCGGATGACCGCGACCGGGATCGCGATCGTGCCGTAGGCCGAGCGCGTCACGGAATGCGGCAGGTGCAGGTAGCCGACCTGCTTGCCCTCGCGCTCGTAGTCGACCTCGGTCCAGATCAGGCTCTTCTTCGGCTGGACGGCGCCCATGCTGCTGCTCCCCCATCGTTGGATGGAGACACGTTGCCATCCGCGGCCCCGGCGCCGCAACACGGCGCGCGCCCGCGCGGGTTGACGCCGCCGCATGCGCGCCCGCACTCTGCGAGCCTCTCTCGGGGGAGGGACGAGTGCCGGACAGCAAGCCAGCCATCGACGCCACGCGCCTGGACCTCGCGCGCGAGTTCCGGCGCAATCCCTTCGCGAAGCACTCGCCGGAGCTCTACGCGCTCCTCGAGGTGCTGCGCGGCCCGGCCTGGAACGGCAACTACGTCCTCGTCGTGCTCGAGGCGCATCGCCGCTACGCGCTGGCGGTGAAGCAGCCCGGCGGCAGGCCGCCGGTCGTGCTCTCCAACGAGATCCACGCCAGCGCCGCCGACGCGGAATGGGCGGTGTTCAGGCGCCGCTGGGAAGCCGCGAGCGGCCAGAAGCTCGAGATCGAGTGAGGATCGCGCGATGACCGACCTGCCGATGCCCAGCGTGCTGGGCTATTGCGACGAGTGGAGCGTGGCCGCGGGCGAGACGATCCGCTTCCGCATCGGCTCGCTGACCAGGCCGCGCCCCTATCGCGCGCAGCTCGTCCGGCTCATCAGCCCGGAGACCGGCCCCGAGGGCGCGGGGCTGCGCACCGAGGACGTCGACGCGCCGCTCAACGGCCCGTATGCCGCCGAGCTGCGGCCGATCCCGGCCGGCTCCTTCGTGCGCGTCGATCGCGAGGACGCCGTCGCGGGGCTGGCGTCGTGGACGGTCCAGGCCCTGGTGCAGCCGATGCTGCGCGATCGCGAGGCGCAGGCGATCGTCTCCACCCTCGTCGCGGGGCAGCGCCGCGCCGGCTTCGCGCTCGTCGTCGACGCGAAGGGCGCGCTTGCGATCCATTTCGCCGACGGCACGCGCATCTCGACCGGCGAGGCGATGGCGCAGGGCCGCTGGCACCATGTCGCCGCGAGCCTCGACGCCACGAGCGGCGAGGTCTTCCTGCGGCAGACGCCGCTGCCCGCGCGCGGCTTCGACCGCCCGCCCGCGGTCGAGGCGGCCGGCCACGCGCCGGCGGGCAGGCTGCCCGCGAGCGTGCTGCGCATCGGCGCGATCGGAAAGCCCGGCCCGGGGCCCGGGCATTTCGGCGCCTGGCACTTCAACGGCAAGATCGAGGCCCCGAGCCTCGCCGACCGCGCCCTCTCGCCGGAGGAGATCCGCGCGCTGGCCGCGGCCGGCTCGACGATGCCGCCCGCGGATTGCCTGCGCGCGGCCTGGGACTTCTCGCAGGGCATGTCCGGGACCGCGGTCGTCGACCTCGGCCCGCGCAAGCTCCATGGCACGACCGTCAACGCGCCCAAGCGCGCGGTCACCGGCGCGCGCTGGGACGGCACCGAGCATGACTGGCGCCGCGCGCCGGCGCATTACGGCGCGATCCATTTCCACGAGGACGACCTCGCCGACGCGTGCTGGCCCGACACGCTGGCCTGGACGATCCCATCCACGCAGCGCAGCGGCATCTACGCGCTGCGCCTCGACACCGAGCCCGGCACCCCGCCCTTCTGGATCACCTTCTTCCTGCGCCCGCCGCGCGGGAAGGCGAATGCGCGCGCGGCCTTCCTGGCCTCGACCGCGACCTACAGCGTCTACGCGAACTACCGCGCGCGCATGGCGCCGAGCACGGTCGACCTCGCCTTCGGCGCGCTGCAGCAGATCGACCCGACGGACATGCTCGCGGTGGTGCATCCCGAGCTCGGCGCCTCGACCTACGACAAGCATCCCGACGGCTCGGGCGTGTGCCATGTCTCGCGGCTGCGCCCGATGGTGAATGTCCGCCCGACGGGACGGCTCTGGAACCTGCAGCTCGACCTCTGCCTGCTCGACTGGCTGGAGGCGCAGGGCTTCGACTACGACGTCATCACCGACGACGACCTCCATCGCGAGGGCCTGTCGCTGCTGGAGAACTACGCGGTGGTCATGAGCGGCTGCCATCCCGAGTACTGGTCCGGCGCGATGTGGGACGGGCTCGACGCCTGGCTCGGCCGTGGCGGCCGCTTCATGTATCTCGGCG
>VGDA01000472.1 GCA_016869915.1 Alphaproteobacteria bacterium | reverse complement strand
CGGTCCTGCCGGCATTCGGGTTTCTGCCGGCGCTCGGAGGCGACGGCCTGTCGCTCCACCCCTGGCGTCGGCTGTTCGAGACCCCCGGCTTCGCGGCCGCGCTGACGCTGACCCTGACGACCGGCTGGGGCGCCACGCTGCTCTCGATGCTCGTCGCCACGGGCATGGCGGCGGCGCTGCATCACCGTCCCGCGGGGCGCCGGCTGGGCGCGTGGATCGCGCCCGCTTTGGCGATGCCGCATTCCGCACTCGCCATCGGCATGGCGTTCCTGATCCTGCCCTCGGGCTGGGTCCTGCGCACGCTCTCGCCCTGGCTCACTGGCTGGAGCCGGCCGCCGGATTTCAGCACCATCGGCCATGAATCGGGATGGCCGATCGTCCTGGCGCTGGCGCTCAAGGAGGTGCCCTATCTCATGCTGATGATGCTGGGCGCGCTGAACCAGATCCCCGCCGCCGCGCAGCTGCGCGCCGCGCGCGCGCTGGGCTACGGACCCGCGCAGGCCTGGCTCGCGGTTGTGCTGCCGCAGGTGCTGGCCCAGATCAGGCTGCCGGCGATGGCGGTGCTCGCCTTCTCGCTGTCGGTGGTCGACGTGGCGATGATCCTCGGTCCCGGCAATCCGCCGACGCTGGCGGTCATGGTGGTGCGCTGGCTGGGCGATCCCGACCCGCGCTGGCTGTTTCCGGCCGCCGCGGCGTCCGTGCTGCTGCTGGCGCTGGTCGTCGCCAGCCTCGCGGCTTGGCGCGCGGCAGAGGCGGCGCTGCAGGCGGCGCTGGCGCGCTGGGCGATGCGCGGCGCGCGGCGGCCGGCGATCGGCCGGGCAGCCGACATCGCCGCGGGCGCCGGTATCGCGCTCCTGGCGTTGACCGCCGCGTCGATGCTGTCGCTCGCGCTGTGGTCCGTCGCGACGCGCTGGCGCTGGCCCGACGCCTGGCCGGAAGGCTTCACCGGCGCGAACTGGATGCGCCAGGCCGACAGCCTCGCTGGCCCCGCCGCGACGACGCTGGCGCTCGGACTGGCGGCGACGCTGATCGCCCTGACGCTGGTGCTTGCCTGCCTCGAGCGCGAGGCCCAGGCGCGCGCGGGCAAGCCCTCGCGCAGCCTCGCCCTGCTCTACCTGCCGCTGCTGGTCCCGCAGGTCGCATTCCTGTTCGGGCTGCAGATCCTGCTGGTGCGCGCCGGTCTCGACGGCAGCTTCGGCGCGGTGCTGTGGACGCATCTGGTCTTCGCGATCCCCTATCTGTTCCTCTCGCTCGCGGATCCCTGGCGCAGCTACGACGACCGCTATTCGCGCAGCGCGCTTGCGCTTGGCGCGTCGCGCTGGCGGGTCTTCTGGCGCATCAAGCTGCCGATCCTGCTGCCGCCGGTGCTGATCGCCGCCGCGGTCGCCTTCGCGGTGAGCGCCGGGCTCTACCTGCCGACGTTGCTCGCCGGCGCCGGGCGCGTCGCGACCCTGACCACCGAAGCCGTCACGCTGTCCTCGGGGGCGGATCGCCGCGTGATCGGCACCTGGGCGATGCTGCAGGCCGCGTTCCCGCTCGCCGCCTACGGCGCCGCGGTGGCCTGGCCCGCCATGGTCCGGAGGTTGCGGCGATGGCGGTGAGCGCGCTCAGCCTGCGCAGCGTCGGGATCGCGATCGGCGGTCGGCACCTGATCCGCGATCTCTGCGCGGAGATCGCGCCGGGCGAGTGCCTGACGGTGATGGGGCCGAGCGGCTGCGGCAAGAGCAGCCTGCTGGCCTTCGTCTCCGGCACGCTCGACCCGGCCTTCGCGGCGCAGGGCAGCGTCGCGCTGGGCGATCGCGTGCTGGACGGCGCGCCGCCCGAGCACAGGCGGCTCGGCATCCTGTTCCAGGACGATCTTCTGTTCCCGCATCTCTCCGTCGGCGGCAATCTCGCCTTCGCCCTGCCCGCGGCGGTCCGCGGGCGCGACGCACGGCGCGGGCGCATCGACGCGGCGCTGCGCGAGGCCGGGCTCGAGGGCTACGCCGCCCGCGACCCCGCGACGCTGAGCGGCGGCCAGCGCGCGCGCGTCGCGCTGCTGCGCACGCTGCTCGCCGAACCGCGCGCGCTGCTGCTCGACGAGCCCTTCTCGAAACTCGACACGGCGCTGCGCGAGGATTTCCGCCGGCTGGTCTTCGCGCATGCCCGCACGCGCGGCCTGCCGACGATCCTGGTCACGCATGACGAGGCCGATGCGCGCGCGGCCGGCGGCACCGTCCTGCGGCTCGCAACGGAGTGACCGGCCGTGCTTGCACTGGCCGCCGAAACACGCATCTTGCCGGGGCGTAACCATGGGACCCCGGTCAGCGAAATGAATGCCGACGCCAGCCACGGCGATTTCGAATCCGGCCTGAAGCCGCTCTGGCTGCGCGCGCAGTCCGGCGACGCGGCGGCCTACAGGCTCTGTCTGGAGCTGCTGGCCGCGCGCCTGCGCGGTTTCTTCAAGCGCCGCCTCGTCGGCTTGCCCGACGCGGTGGAGGATCTGGTCCAGGAGACGCTATTGGCCCTGCATCTGCGACGCGGCACCTACGATCCGGAACTGCCCGTGACCGCCTGGGTTCTGGGCATCGCGCGCCACAAGCTGGTCGATCTGTGGCGGCGGCGGGGGCGGCGCGACGCGCTGCACGATCCGATCGACGACGTCGCCGAGCGCTTCCTCGCGGTCGATCCCGAGGACGGCGGCGCGAAGCGCGACCTCGACGCGCTGCTGCGCGAACTGCCGCCCGCGCAGCAGCGCGCCATCGTGCTGACCAAGATTGAGGGCCTGTCGGTCGCCGAGGCGGCGACGCGCACGGGCGCCTCCGAGTCCGCGATCAAGGTCCAGGTCCATCGCGGGCTCAAGCGCCTCGCCGCGCGCGTGCGCAGCGTCGATCCGACATGACCCTTCCCGCGCCAGGACATCCGACATGAGAACCGACACGCTGATCGAGATGCTGGCGCGCGACGCGGGCCCCGCGCCGCGCGCGCTGGCCGCGCGCCGCCTCGCCCCG
>VGDA01000471.1 GCA_016869915.1 Alphaproteobacteria bacterium | reverse complement strand
CATGCGCAAGGTCTTCGCCGACACGCTCGCCTGGTCGATCGCGATGACGGTGGCGCTGTCCATCCTCGTCGGGTTCCTGGCGCGCCACCTGCTCGCGCGGCGCCTGGCGCGCATCTCCGGCGTCGCCGACCGCGTCGTCCTCGGCGACCTCTCGACGCGCGTCGCGCTGACCGGCGCGGGCGACGAGTTCGACCGGCTCTCCGGCGACATCAACGTGATGCTCGACCGCATCTCGGAGCTGATGGACGGCGTGCGCCAGGTCTCCAACGCGATCGCGCACGACCTGCGCACCCCGCTGGCGCGGCTGCGCGGCCGGCTGGAGGCGGCGCTGCGCGCCTCGGACTCGCCCGAGCGCTTCCGCGCCACCGCGGAGGCGGCGCTGCAGGAGCTCGACCAGGTCGTGCGCATCTTCGAGGCGCTGCTGCGCATCGCGGAGATCGAGGCCGGCCATCGGCGCGCGGCCTTCGCGCCGCTCGACCTCGCGGTGCTGGCGGCCGACGTCGCGGAGCTCTACCAGCCGTTGGCCGAGCAGCGCGGCCTCGCGCTCGAGGCCACGCTCGCCCCGGCCGCCTGCACCGGCGACCGCACGCTGGTCGCGCAGGCGCTCGCGAACCTCGTCGACAACGCGATCAAGTACACGCAGGCCGGCGGCCATGTCCGCGTCGCGACCGCGATGCGCGACGGCAATGTCGAGCTGGTCGTCGAGGACGACGGGCCGGGCATCCCCGAGGGCGAGCGCGACAAGGTCGTGCGGCGCTTCTATCGTCTCGAGCCCAGCCGCGGCACGCCCGGCAGCGGGCTGGGCCTCAGCCTCGTCGTCTCGGTGGCCAGGCTCCATGGCGGCCGGCTCGAGCTCGAGGACGCGGCGCCCGGGCTGCGGGCGCGGCTCGTGCTGCCAGCCAATGCCTGAGGAGGAAGGGGAGCGCGCGATGACATCGAGGACGACGCCGACGGACGGCGACCTGCGCGCGGTGCGCGTGGCCGGCCGCGAGGTCCCGCCCGCGATGCTCGGGCCGCTGCACGAGGTGGCCGCCGCGGAGGCGCTGGCCGCGCCCGCGGCCCTCGCCGCCTCCGTCGCGCGCCACGGCCACGTGCTGGTGCGCGGCGGCCTCGACCGCGCGGCCGTGCTGGACGCGCGCGCGGAGGTCTTCGCGCGCCTGGCCGCGGTGGGCGAGATCGCGGAGCCCGCCGCGGACGGGGTCGCGACGGGCGCCAGCCGCCGCGCCGCGCTGCATCCCGACGCGGGCGCCTTCTGGCGCGGCGTGTGCGAGGGGCCGCGCCTGCGCGCGGTGTCGCATGGCGCGGCGCTGGGGGCGCTCGCCGCCGCCATCCTCGGCCGGCCGGCGATCGCCTTCGACTTCCTGTGGCTGCGCACGATGGTCGGCGGCCGCGCGAGCCCGCTGCATTTCGACCATGTCTACATGAACCGCGGCTCGCTCGACGTGCTCACCGCCTGGATCCCGCTCGGCGACGTGCCGCCGGAGGCGGGCCCCATCCTCTTCGTCGAGGGCTCGAACCGCTTCGAGGACGTGGTCGCGCGCTATCGCGGCCTCGACGTCGACCGCGACGCGATGCCCGGTTCCTTCCCCGAGGACGCGATCGGCTTCGCCTCGGCGCGCGGCGCGCGGCTGCTGACCTCGTCCTTCGCCGCGGGCGACGTGCTGCTCTTCGACATGTTCTCGCTGCACGGCTCCTGCGATAATGCGATGCAAGGCGGGCGCGTCCGCCTGTCCTGCGACGTGCGCTGGCAACCCGCCGCCGACGCGCGGGACGAGCGCTGGTTCGGCGATCCGCCGCCGGGCCATGGCGGGCGCGGCTATGGCGGGCTCAACGGCGCGCGGCCGCTGGGCGAGGCTTACGCGGCGCGCTGACGCGCCGCCACGGGAGGGGACGATGAGGGAACTCGCAGACCTGAAGATCGGCTGCACGGCCAACGGCACGACGCACCAGGACACCAACATCCCGGACATCGCGACCAAGGTCCGGATGATCAAGGATGCCGGCGTGTTCGACTACATCGACCGCTCGCCGCCCGACGAGGAGTTCCGCGACCTGCTCAGGGCCTCGGAGAAGCACGACCTGCCGGTGCTCGCCAGCGGCTGGTTCTACGTGCTGGGCCGCGACGAGACGCTGTTCGAGCAGAACATCCTCAAGGGCCGCCTGCTCGGCTCGCGCGTGCACAACGTGCAGGTCATGACCAACCACGCCGACGGCCACGTGCTGTCGGACCAGGAGGTCGCCGACTTCTACATGCGCGCCCACGACTTCGGCATGCGCCACGGCGTCGTGCCCTGCTTCGAGGTGCACGTGAACATGTGGTCGGAGCATCTCGGCCGCGTCGAGAAGGTGGCCGCGCTGGTGAAGGCGCGCGGCGTGCCCTTCAACATGACGCTCGACCACAGCCACGTGATCTTCAAGATCGACAACCCGAAGGAGCAACTGGTCCAGGGCATGAAGGCCGACGTCGATTCCGGCGCGCTGGTGCTCGACCCGTCCAGGCCCGGGAACGTCGCCAGGAAGTGGATCGATTCCAACTTCGTCCACCACGCCCATGCCCGCGCCGCGGTGCCCGCCAACCCGGTCAACACCTGGGCGAAGCATCCCGACGGCAGCTTCGGCCGGGGGATCCAGTACCCGTTCATGAAGCCCAATCCCGGCGAATACCTCGCCGAGTGGGACGAGGCGCGGCTCGAGCCCTGGAAGCGGGTGCTGCGCGACCTCTTCGCCCACCACGCGACGCATGCCGAGAGCCCGATCCGCCAGGTCTCCTGCGAGCACATTCCGGCGATCGACTACGGCGCCGGCCACAAGTACTCGATCTTCGAGAACAACGTGGCCTGCGCGCGCTGGATGCGCGAGGAATGGGGCAAGGCGCTCGCCGCCGCCAACGCCAGCGCAACCAAGCACTGAACGCAGGACAAGGAGACGCCGACATGAAGGTTCGCGCCGCAGTCGCCTACCAGGCCAAGGCCCCGCTGGTCCTCGAGATGATC
>VGDA01000470.1 GCA_016869915.1 Alphaproteobacteria bacterium | reverse complement strand
TCGGCGATGAACAGCGCCGGCACGGCGAAGATGCTCACCGACCGCGGCCCCGACGGCGAGTACCGCATACCCAGGATCATCTACTCCGACGCCTTCTACTCCGAGACGGTCGCCTACGCGGACCTCGTGCTGCCGGACACGACCTATCTCGAGCGCTGGGACTGCATCTCGATCCTCGACCGCCCGATCGGCTCGGCCGAGGGGCCGGGCGACGCGATCCGCCAGCCCGTGCTCAAGCCGGACCGCGACGTGCGCGCCTTCCAGGACGTGGTCGTCGACCTTGGCGCGCGGCTCAAGCTGCCCGGCTTCGTGCGCGAGGACGGCAGCGCGAAATTCCCCGGCCTCTACGCGGACTACATCGTCAACCACGAGCGCCGGCCCGGCATCGGGCCGCTCGCGGGCTGGCGCGGCGCGGATGGCGGCTCGCCGGGCAAGGGCGCGCCGAACAAGGACCAGCTCGCTCGCTACGTCGAGAATGGCTGCTTCTGGCGCCACCACCTGCCGGAGGACGCGCTCTACTTCAAGTACGCGAACCGCTCCTACCTCGAGGAGGCGGTGAAGCTCGGGCTCCTCGACAAGCCCGACCCGATCGTCCTGCAGCTCTACGTCGAGCCGCTGCAGCGCTTCCGCCTCGCCGCGCGCGGCCACGGCCTCGTCCAACCGCCCGCGCACCTGCGCGAGCGCGTGGCGAAATACCTCGACCCGCTGCCCTTCTGGTACATGCCCTTCGAGGAGGCTGCGGTCGATCCATCGGAATTCCCGATGCACGCGGTCACGCAGCGCCCGATGGCCATGTACCACGCCTGGCATTCGCAGAACGCGTGGCTGCGCCAGATCCATGGCGAGAACCGGCTCTACCTCAACCGCGGCCGCGCCACGTCGCTCGGCATCGCGGACGACGACTGGGTCTGGATCACCTCCCATCACGGCCGCGTGAAGGCGCAGGTCCGGCTGATGGAAGGCTGCAACCCGGACACGGCCTGGACGTGGAACGCGATCGGCAAGCGCTCGGGTGCCTGGAATCTCGATCCCGACGCGCGCGAGGCGACGCACGGCTTCCTGCTCAACCACGCGATCTCGGAGTTCCTGCCCGGGCCCGCGCGCGCGCCCAACGCCGACCCCGTGACGGGCCAGGCCGCCTGGTACGACCTGCGCATCCGCATCGAGAAATGCGCGCCTGGCGAGCCCGCCGAGACGAGCCCGAGGCCACCGACCGTCGGCAGGCCGCCCAACCTGGACCCGGCGCCGCGCGTGCTGCGCTACGACGCGGGAGGACGGCGATGACCAGCTACGCCAGGCCGGCCGAGGGCGACCGCAAGCTCGGCCTCGTCATCGACCTCGATACCTGCGTCGGGTGCCATGCCTGCGCGGTCAACTGCAAGGAATGGAACACCTCGGGCCACTCCGCGCCGCTCACGGACCTCGAGCCCTGGTCGCGCGACGCCTCGGGCGTCTGGTTCAACCGCATCCACTCCTTCGAGGCCGGCGAGGGCGCGCAGGGCCGCACCGTTCATTTCCCGCGCTCCTGCCTGCATTGCGAGGAGCCGGCCTGCGTCGAGGTCTGCCCGACGGGCGCGTCCTACAAGCGCGTCGAGGACGGCATCGTGCTCGTCAACGCCGATACCTGCATCGGCTGCAAGCTCTGCTCCTGGGCCTGCCCCTATGGCGCGCGCGAGTTCGACGAGGACGAAGGCGTGATGAAGAAGTGCACGCTCTGCGTCGACCGCATCTACAACGAGAACCTTCCCGAGGAGGAGCGCGTGCCCGCCTGCGTGTCGACCTGCCCGGCGGGCGCGCGGCATTTCGGCGACCTCGGCGACCCCGGCTCCAGCGTCTCGCGCATGGTGCAGGAGCGCGGCGGCATCGAGCTGATGCCCGAGCTCGGCTACAAGCCCGTCAACCGCTACCTGCCGCCGCGCCCGAGGACGGGCGGCTGCGGTGGCGGCAAGGCGAAGGCGCTCGAACCCGCGATCGACACGGCGGCGCTGCATCCGGCGCTGCGCTGGCTGGACCGCATCCTCTCGCGCTGAGGAGAGGCACACGTGCATCCCGCGTTTTCCGTCATCGTCTTCACCACTGCGTCGGGCGCCGGCTACGGCCTCCTCGCGCTGACCGGCCTCGTCTTCGCCGCGGGCGGCTTCGCCTCGATGCACTGGGGCTTCGGCTTCTGCGCGATCGGGCTCGGCACGGCGCTGGTCGCCGGAGGCCTGGTCTCGTCCACGCTCCATCTCGGCAGGCCGGAGCGCACGCTGCGCGCGCTGACGCAGGTCCGCACGTCCTGGCTCAGCCGCGAGGGCGCCCTCGCCGCCCTCGCCTTCCTGCCCATCCTCGGCTTATTCATCGGCTGGGTGGCCATGGGCCTGGTCGACGGGCCGGTGCGGCTCGCCGCGCTCGCGGCGGCGCTTCTGTCGATCGCGACGGTCCATGCGACCGCGATGATCTATCGCTCGCTCAAGCCCGTGCACCAGTGGTGCAACGGCCATGTCGTGCCCGTGTACCACGTGCTCGCGGCGATGACGGGCGCGCTGCTGCTCAACGCGCTGGCGCATCTCTGGGGCGCGCCGTCGCAGGCGCTCGCGGCCTTCGCACTGCTCGCCTGCGTCGCCGGCGCCTTCCTGAAGGAGCGCTACTGGCGCTTCGTGGACGAGGACGCCGCGCCCTCGACGCCGGGAACGGCGACAGGGCTCTCGGCCCTCGGCAAGGTCCGCCTGCTCGACCCGCCGCATACCGGCAGCAACTACGTGATGCGCGAGATGGGCTTCCGCGTCGCGCGAAAGCACGCGCTGAAGCTGCGCCGCGCGGCGCTCCTCCTCGGCTTCGTGGCGCCGGCGCTGCTGCTTCTTGTCGCGGCCCTGCTCGGCGGGGCGACGGCGACGGTCGCGGCGACCATCGCGCCCGTCCCGGCCCTGGCCGGCGTCCTGGCCGAGCGCTGGCTCTTCTTCGCCGAGGCCAGGCACAGCGCCTCGCTCTACTACGGGGCCGAGGCGGCCTGAGGGTCGC
>VGDA01000469.1 GCA_016869915.1 Alphaproteobacteria bacterium | reverse complement strand
GCGCGCCGCCTCAACGTGCCGGTCGTGGCGGTCCTGGATTCCAATTCCAGCCCCGACGGCATCAGCTTCCCGATCCCGGGCAACGACGACTCGCTGCGCGCGATCCAACTCTATTGCGACCTCGTCGCGGGCGCGGTGCTCGATGGCCTGCAGGCCGAGATGGTCGCCTCGGGCATCGATGTCGGCGCCCGGGACGAGGCCCCGGTCGAGGCCGTCGTGGCCGCCGAGGCGCCAGTCGCCGAGGCCGGAGCGGTCGAGGGAGCGCCCGGGCCCGCGGCGAAGAAGCCCGTGGCCCGCAAGCCGGCGGCCCGCCCGAAGAAGCGCGCCCCGGACGCCTGAATAGGTGGCGACGGCGCCCCGACGGGGCGCCGTCCGACGCAACAGAAGGATCGATCGCCATGGCCGAGATCACGGCAAGCCTCGTCAAGGATCTTCGCGAGAAAACCGGCGCCGGCATGATGGACTGCAAGAAGGCGCTGACCGAGACCGGCGGCGACCTCGAGGCCGCGGTCGACTGGCTGCGCAAGAAGGGCCTCGCCGCCGCCGCCAAGAAGGCCGGCCGCGTCGCCGCGGAGGGCCTCGTCGCCGTCGCCGCCTCCGGTGCGCGCGGCGCGGTGCTGGAGGTCAACGCCGAGACCGACTTCGTCGCGCGCAACGACCAGTTCCAGGCCTTCGCCAGGGCGGCTGCCGAGGTGGCGCTGCAGTGCGGCGGCGACATCGAGAAGACCAAGTCGGCCGCCTTTCCCGGCGGCGGCACGGTCTCCGAGAAGCTCACCAACCTCGTCGCGACGATCGGCGAGAACATGAGCATGCGGCGCGCGACGGCGCTCTCGGTCCCCGCGGGCGTGGTGACCAGCTACGTGCACAACGCGGCCGCGCCAGGGCTCGGCAAGATCGGCGTGCTCGTGGCGCTCGAATCGACCGGCGACGCGGGCGCGCTCTCCGTGCTCGGCAAGCAGATCGCGATGCATGTCGCGGCGGCGAACCCGACCGCGCTCGACATCACGAGCGTCGATCCCGCGGCGCTGCAGCGCGAGCGCGCGATCCTCACCGAGCAGGCCGCGGCATCGGGCAAGCCCGCCCAGGTCGTCGAGAAGATGGTCGAGGGTCGCCTGCGCAAGTTCTACGAGGAGACGGTGCTGCTCGAGCAGCTCTACGTGGTCGATGGCGAGAGCCGCGTGAAGGACGTCGTCGCGAAGGCGGCGAAGGACCTGGGCGCGCCCGTGAAGTTGGCGGGCTTCGTGCGCTACGCGCTCGGCGAAGGCGTCGAGAAGAAGCAGGAAGACTTCGCGGCCGAGGTCGCCGCGCAACTCAAGCGCGACTGACCGGCGGGGCGAGGGGGACATGGGCGCTTCCCGGAACGCATCCGCGGGCGGGGCGCGCTATCGGCGCGTCCTGCTCAAGATCTCCGGCGAGGCCCTCATGGGCCCCGGCGAGTACGGCCTGGACGCGCAGACCGTCGCGCGCGTCGCGGGCGAGGTAAAGTCCGTCCTGGCCATGGGCGTGCAGGTCGCCGTCGTGATCGGCGGCGGAAACATCTTCCGCGGCGTGTCGGGCGCCGCGAAGGGGATGGAGCGCGCCTCCGCCGACTACATGGGCATGCTCGCCACGGTGATAAACGCGCTGGCGATGCAGAACGCCCTGGAGCAGCAAGGCGTCCACACGCGCGTGCTCTCCGCCATCCCGATGTCGACGGTATGCGAGCCCTATATCCGCCGCCGCGCGATCCGGCACCTCGAGAAGGGTCGCGTCGTCGTCTTCGCGGCCGGCACCGGCAACCCATTCTTCACCACCGACACCGCCGCCGCGCTGCGCGCCTCCGAGATGGGGTGCGACGCCCTGCTCAAGGCGACGAAGGTCGACGGCGTCTACAGTGCTGACCCGAAGAAGGACCCGACGGCCACGCGCTACGAGCGGCTCGACTACCTCGAGGTGCTCGCGCGCGACCTCGGCGTCATGGACGCCTCGGCCATCAGCCTGGCGCGCGAGAACCACATCCCGATTCTGGTATTCTCGATCCAGGAGCCGGGCGGATTCGCGGACGTGATGCAGGGCAGGGGCCGCTGCACGATCGTCTCGGATCAGGCGCGGTCCTGATCCGGCGGAAAGCCGGCGACGGCCGCCAGGGATTGGCCCGGGGGCGTCGAAGACCACGGGGGCGAGGAACGCGTCATGTCGGCGAATGCCAATGTCGATGAACTGAAGCGCCGCATGACCGGCGCGATCGAGCTCCTGAAGAAGGAGTTCTCCGGCCTCAGGACCGGCCGCGCCTCCGCGAACATGCTGGAGCCGATCCAGGTCGACGCCTACGGCAGCCACATGCCGCTCAACCAGTGCGGCACGGTGAGCGTGCCGGAGCCGCGCATGCTTTCCGTGCAGGTCTGGGACCGAGGCCTCGTCAAGGCCGTCGAGAAGGCGATCCGCGAGTCCAACCTCGGCCTCAACCCGATGGTCGAGGGCCAGCTGATCCGCGTGCCGATCCCCGCGCTGACCGAGGACCGCCGCAAGGAACTGGCCAAGGTCGCGCACAAGTACGCCGAGCAGGCGCGCGTCGCCGTGCGCAACGTGCGCCGCGACGGGATGGAGGCGCTCAAGGCGCTCGAGAAGGCCGGCAAGATCAACGAGGACGAGCAGCGCAAGCGCAGCGCCGACGTCCAGAAGGCCACAGACGAGTTCATCAAGAAGATCGACGACATGCTCGCCGCGAAGGAGAAAGACGTCTCGCATGTCTGAGCCGCGCGACGCCGTGCCCCTGGGCACCGCGCCCGCCGCGGCGCCGGTCCATGTCGCCATCATCATGGACGGCAACGGACGCTGGGCGAAGGCGCGCGGCCTGCCGCGCGTCGCGGGGCACCGGCGTGGCGTGGACGCGGTGCGCGCGGCGATCGAGGGGGCGGGCGACCACGGCGTGCGCTACCTGACCCTGTTCGGCTTCTCGTCCGAGAACTGGCGCCGGCCGGCGGACGAGGTGTCAGACCTCATGGGGCTGCTGCGCCACTACCTGCGCTCGGAGCTCGCCGAGCTGCACGCG
>VGDA01000468.1 GCA_016869915.1 Alphaproteobacteria bacterium | reverse complement strand
ATGCTGCTCCTCGTCGACGATCAGCAGCCCGAGGTCCTTGAAGGCCATCGACCTGGACAGGATCGAGGTCGTGCCGACGACGATGTCGACGTCGCCTTCCGCGAGCGCCTTGCGCGTCTGTGTCGTCTCCTTGGCGCCGACCAGGCGCGAGAGCTGCGCGATGCGCAGTGGCAGGCCGCGGAAGCGTTCCGTGAAGTTGCGGAAATGCTGGCGCGCCAGCAGCGTCGTCGGGACGACGACGGCGACCTGGTGGCCGGCCATGGCGGCCACGAAGGCGGCGCGCAGGGCGACCTCCGTCTTGCCGAAGCCGACGTCCCCGCAGACGAGCCGGTCCATGGGCCGCCCCGAGGCGAGGTCGGAGAGCGCGTCCTCGATCGCGCGGGCCTGGTCCTCGGTCTCCGGGTACGGGAAGCGCGCGCAGAACTCCGCGAAGAGTCCCTCGGGCGGGTCCATGGCCTCGCCCTGGCGGAGCTTGCGCTGCGCGGCGATGCGCACGAGCTCGGTCGCGATCTCGGCGATGCGCTTCTTCACGCGCGCCTTGCGCTGCTGCCAGCCGACCCCGCCGAGCTTGTCGAGCGCGCCGCCGCCCTCCTCCGAGCCGTAGCGCGAGAGCATGTCGATGTTCTCGACCGGCACGAAGAGCCGGTCGTTGTCGGCGTAGGCGAGCTTCAGGCAGTCATGCGGCGCGCCGCCCGCGACGATCGTGACCAGCCCCTCGAAGCGACCGACGCCATGGTCGACATGGACGACGAGGTCGCCCTCGGCGAGGTTCGAGGCCTCCGCGATGAAGTTCTCGGCGCGCACGCGCCGCTTGGTCGAGCGAATCAGCCTGTCGCCGAGGATGTCCTGCTCGCTGACGATCGCGAGGTCGCCCGCCACGACGCCCTGCTCGAGGCCGAGCACGGCGAGCCCGATCCGCCCGCGCGGCAGCCCCGACAGCTCGCGGAAGCTCGAGACGGTGGTGGTCTCGGTACAGTCGTGCTCGGCGAGCAGCGTCTGCAGGCGGTCGCGCGAGCCGGTGCTGTAGGCGGCGACGAGCACGCTGCGCCCGGTCGCCCGCTCGCGGCGCAGGTGGTCGCGCACCGCCTCGAAGACGTTGCCCCCGGCCTGGCCCTGCACGCGCGCCTGCGCGAAGCCGGGCCCGAAGCGGCCGCCCGCGTCGACCGTGTCCCCAGCCTCGGGCGGCGCGGCGAAGGGCGCGAGGGCGCAGGTCGCGCGCGCCGACAGGATCTTCCGCCACTCGGCGGCCGCGAGGTAGAGGCGGTCCGGGAGGAGCGGGCGATAGGCCGGGCCGTCCTGGTCCTTGCGCTTGGCGAACTCCGCGCGCGCGTCATGCGCCTCGTCGACCTGCTCGAGCCGCGCCGCGACGGCCTCCTGCGCCTGGTGGTCGAGTGTCACGACCGCGCCGGGCAGGTGGTCGAAGATCGTCTCGAGCCGCTCGTGGAAGAGCGGCATCCAGTGCTCGTGGCCGCCGAAGCGGCGCCCCGCGCTGATCGCCTCGTAGAGCGCGTCGGAGCTGCCGGCCGCGCCGAAGAGCTCGCGATAGCCCGTGCGGAAGCGCTCGATCGACGCGGCGTCGAGAAGGACCTCGCTGACCGGCAGCAGGTCGAACTTGCCGAGGCGGTCGGCGCTGAGCTGGGTCGTCGGGTCGAAGGTCCTGATCGCCTCGAGCGTGTCGCCGAAGAGGTCCAGGCGCAGGGGCTGCGCGGTGCCGGGCGGGAAGATGTCGACGATGCCGCCGCGCAGCGCGTACTCGCCCGGCTCGCGCACCGTGTCCGAGCGGCCATAGCCGTTGCGCTGCAGGAACGCCGTCAGCGCGTCGAGCGAGATGCGGTCGCCGGCCACGGCGCGGAAGCCGCCATCCGCGACGATCGCGCGCGGCACGACGCGCTGGAGGGCGGCGTTGACCGTCGCGACGACGACGCGGCCACCGCGCGGCGCCTCCTGCGCGAGCCGCGCGAGCGTGGCGATGCGCCGGCTGACGACCTCGCCCACCGGCGAGACGCGGTCGTAGGGAAGGCAGTCCCAGGCCGGGAACTCGAGCACCTCGATCGCCGGGGCGAAGAAGCCGAGCGCCTCGACGAGCTGGGCGCTGCGCGACGCTTCGCGCGCAACGTGCAGGACCACGCGGCCCTGCTCGACGATCTCGGCGATCACCCGTGCGTCGATGCCGGGCGGCGCGCCGGCAAGCTCGATGCGCCTGCCGGGCGTCATGGCGGGCAGGTCGGTCACCGGCGCGGGGTCCCGGCGAACAACTTCAGGCGGGCCATCACCCCGTTGTCGTGCTCCGGAGGCACCGGGAGTTCCCCGATTGCCCAGGCGTAGATCAAGGGATCCGGCTCGCCGAGCATCGCCTCGTACTGGTCGAGCTCGGCCGTCGCGAATCCGGGCACCTCGCGGCGCGCGAAGGGGCCGAGCAGCAGGTCGGTCTCCTTCATGCCCGTGTAGAGGCTGCGATGGATGAGGCGCTTGCGGCGGATCTCGACGGGTTCTGGCGACATTGAGGCGCGCTGCGGATGGTGCCGGGACCGGCTTTGGCGCTATGCATATAGGCCGAAGCCGCGCCGGTTGTCAGCCGCGGAAAGCCGGTCCCAGCGATGCGCCCGCAGATCCTCTTCCCGCTCTTCGCGCCCCTCGCGACCATGCCGGGCATGGGCCCGAAGCTGGCGCCGCTGGTCGCGCGCGCGGTCGGCGGCGACAAGGTGGCGGACCTGCTCTGGCACCGGCCCGTAGGCCTCGTCGACCGCCGGAGCACGCCACGCGTGGCGGAGGCGCCGGATGGCGCGGTGTCGACCCTGGTCGTGACGGTCGAGCAGCACTTGGCGCCGCGCACGCGCACCCTTCCCTGGCGCGTGCGCTGCCGCGACGACAGCGGCTACCTCCACCTCGTGTTCTTCCGCGCGCGCGAGGACTGGATGCTCTCGCAGTTCCCGGTCGGCGCCGTGCGCGTCGTCAGCGGCAGGGTCGAGCGCTTCCGCGACGAGATCCAGATGCCGCATCCCGACCATGTCGGGCCTCCGGAGACGCTCGCGGAGATAGCGCGCGTCGAGCC
>VGDA01000467.1 GCA_016869915.1 Alphaproteobacteria bacterium | reverse complement strand
CGCCTTCCCAGCAGCATCAGCCGAGCAGCCCCATGCGCGCAACCGCCCTCGCCGCCGCCCTCCTCGCGACCGCCCTCGCCGCCGCGCCCGCTGACGCCCGGCAGGGATCCTGCGGGCCGGTCGACCACGCCGCGGCGCTCCACCGCGCCTGGACCGCGCGCGCCCCGGCCGCCGGCCCGGGCGAGGCGATCTCCGCGGAGGAGGCGCTCTGCGTCCAGCGCGCGCTCGTCGCGCGGCTGCGCGCCCACGAGGGCCGCCCGGTCGGCTGGAAGGTCGGGCTCACCTCGCCGCAGGCGCAGCAGGCGCTGGGCGTGTCGAGCCCGGTCGTCGGCCAGCTGCTGCACGGCATGATCCTGCCGGACGGCGCGACGCTGCGCGCGCGCTACGGGGCGCGGCCCGTGGTCGAGGCCGACATGGTCGCCGTCGTCGCCGACGCTGCGATCAACCAGGCGCGCACGCCCGCCGAGGTCGCGCGGCACCTGCGCGCCATCCATCCCTTCATCGAGCTGGCCGACCTCGCGCTGGCCGAGGGCGCCAGGCTCAACGGCGCCGTCGTCACCGCCATCAACGTGGGCGCGCGGCGCGGCGTGCTCGGCCCGGCGATCCAGGTGCGCGCGGACGACGCCTTCGTCGCCGCGCTCGCCGCGATGCGCGTGACGCTCTCCGACGACCAGGGCAAGGAGCTCTCGGCCGCTCCCGGCGCGGCGATCCTCGGCCACCCGCTCAACGCCGTCGCCTTCCTCGCGGGGGAGCTCGCGCGACGCGGCGAGAGCCTCCGGCCCGGGGACATGGTGAGCCTCGGCTCGTTCGGGCGGCCGGTGCCGCCCGCCGCGGGCCGGGTCTTCACCGCGCGCTACGAAGGCTTGCCGGGCGGCACCGCGCGCGTCTCCGCCAGGTTCCGCTGACGATGCCGCCGCTCGGCTCCGACGCCGCCCCGCCTTCCGTCTACGGCACGCAGCGCGTGCCCGCCGGCGCGGCGCGCGCCCGGCCCGGGGATTCCGCCCTCGCCGCGCGGCTGCGCAGGGAACTCCGCGGCGAGGTTCTGTTCGACGCCGCGAGCCGCGGGCGCTACGCGACCGACGCCTCGATCTACCAGGTCGAGCCGCTGGGCGTGGTCGTGCCCGCGCATGTCGACGACGTCTTCGCGGCGATCGCGATCGCGCGCGAGGAAGGCGTGCCGGTCCTGCCGCGCGGCGGCGGCACGTCGCAATGCGGCCAGACCGTCGGGCGCTGCCTCGTCGTCGACACCTCGAAGCACCTCCGGCGCATGCTCTCGCTCGACGCGGCGAACCGGCGCTGCTGGGTCGAGCCCGGCATCGTGCTCGACGCGCTCAACGCGCAGCTGCGCGCCAAGGGGCTGTGGTTCCCGGTCGACATCTCGACGGGCAGCCGCGCGACGATCGGCGGCATGGCGGGCAACAATTCCTGCGGCTCGCGCTCCATCCGCCACGGCAACATGGTGCACAACGTGCGCGCCATCGACATGGCCTTCGCGGACGGCTCGAGCGCGCAGTTCGGCGAGGTGCCCGCGGACATCTCCGCCGCGCCGATGCAGCCGCGCTACCGCCAGGCGGTCGAGGACGCGCGGCGCATCGCCGCCGGCGTCGCGGGCGAGCTCGCCTCGGATCGCTGGCCGAAGCTGCTGCGGCGCGTCGGCGGCTACAACCTCGACATGGTCGGCCCGCATGTCGTCCCCGGCCTCGGCCGCGCGGAGCCGGGCACGAACATGGCGAAGCTGCTGGTGGGCTCCGAGGGCACGCTCGGCTTCTTCACGCGCCTGCAGCTCGACCTCGCGCCGATCCCGCGCGCGCGCGCGCTCGGCGTCGTGCATTTCCCCAGCTTCTTCGCCGCGATGGACGCCACGCGGCACATCGTGGCGCTCGACCCCGACGCGGTCGAGCTGGTCGACCGCACGATGATCGAGCTGTCGCGCGGCATCCCGCTCTTCCGCCCGGTCGTCGAGCGCTTCGTGCGCGGCGAGCCCGACGCGATCCTGCTGGTGGAGTTCGCGGGCGACGAGCTTGCCCCGCAGCTGGAGAAGCTGGCGCGGCTGGTCGAGCTGATGGGCGACCTCGGCTTCCCGGGCAGCGTGGTGGAGGCGACGGACGCGCGCTTCCAGGCGGAGATCTGGGAGGTCCGCAAGGCCGGCCTCAACATCATGATGTCGATGAAGGGCGACGGGAAGCCGGTCTCCTTCATCGAGGATTGCGCGGTGCCGCTGGAGGACCTCGCGGAGTACACGCGCCAGGTCGACGCGATCTTCGCGCGCCACGGCACGAAGGGCACCTGGTACGCGCATGCCTCGGTAGGCACGCTGCACGTGAGGCCGATCATCAACCTCAAGCAGGACGGCGCCGCGAAGATGCGCGCCATCGCCGAGGAGGCCTTCGAGCTCGTGCGCCGCTACAAGGGCGCGCATTCGGGCGAGCATGGCGACGGGCTGGTGCGCTCGGAGTTCCACGAGCCGATGTACGGCGCGCCGATCGTGCGCGCCTTCGAGGCGATCAAGGACAGCTTCGACCCCGAGGGCCTGTTCAACCCCGGCAAGATCGTGCGTCCGCCGCGGATGGACGACCGGCGGCTCATGCGCTTCCCGGAGGACTACGCGACGCCGCCGGTCGCCACCGCGCTCGACTGGTCGGCCTGGGGCGGGCTGCCGGCGGCGGCGGAGATGTGCAACAACAACGGCGAGTGCCGGAAGTCCGACGCCGGCACGATGTGCCCGAGCTTCCGCGTCACGCGCGACGAGGCGCATGTCGTGCGCGGCCGCGCCAACACGCTGCGCCTCGCGCTCTCCGGCCAGCTCGGCGCGGACGGCCTCGCCAGCGACGAGGTCGCCGAGGCGATGGAGCTCTGCGTCGGCTGCAAGGGCTGCCGGCGCGAGTGCCCGACCGGCGTCGACATGGCGCGCATGAAGATCGAGGCCGACGCGGCGCGCGCGCGGCGCGACGGCGTGTCGGCGCGCGGGCGCATCGTCGCCTCGCTGCCGCGCTGGGCGCCCTGGGCGTCGCGCCTCGCGCCGCTCGCCAACCTGCGCAACCGCGTGCCCGCG
>VGDA01000466.1 GCA_016869915.1 Alphaproteobacteria bacterium | reverse complement strand
CCGGTTCAGGCCGCGCTCGATGCCGATCGGCGCGATGTTCCGATCGTAGACCTCCGCGTAGCTGCCCACCTGCCGGACGACGTCGCGGGCCCATCGCGCCTCGAGCCCGAGCATCCTGCCTAGCCCACCCTGCACGCCGAGGAAGCGCTGGATCGCGGGGTTCGGGCTGCCGACGAACTCGTCGATGTTCCGCGAAGAGAGGCCGAGTTCCTCCGCCTCGATCATCGCGAAGAGCGACCAGCGCACCACGTCCGTCCATCTTGGATCGCCCTGGCGCACCACCGGGCCCTGCGGCTCCTTCGAGATGACCTCGGGGAGGATCGCGTGGTCCGACGGGTTCGAGGCCTGGGCCGCGCGGAGCGCCGCCAGGGCCGAGACATCCGCGGTGTAGGCGCCGCAGCGACCGGAGAAATAGGCCGCGCCCGCCTCGCGCGGCGTATCGACGAGGACCGCGGCGAAGCGCAGGCGGTTGGCCCGGAAATGCTCCGCGAGGACCTGCTCCGTGGTCGTGCCGCGCTGGACGCAGATCGAGGCCCCGTCGAGGTCGCGGACGCCGCGCGCGCCGAGCGTGCGCGGCACCATGAAGCCCTGCCCGTCGTGGAACGCGATCGCCGCGAAGTCGAGGCCGAGCGCGGCGTCGCGCGACAGCGTCCAGGTCGTGTTCCGCGACAGCACGTCGACCTCGCCGGACTGGAGGGCGGCGAAGCGCTGCTGCGCAGAGAGCGCCCTGTACCTTACCTTGCGTGCATCGCCCAGGACCGCCGCGGCGATGGCGCGACAGACATCCACGTCGAGCCCGGCCCAGTTGCCACGCCCATCGGCCATCGAGAAACCGGCGATGCCGGTCGAGACGCCGCAATTCAGCGTGCCGCGGGCCCTGACCTCGTCGAGGGTCGAGGCCTTCTGCGCCCACGAGGCGCCGGGCTGGACGAGGAGGAGCAGCGTCGCGAGCGCGGTCGCCAGGCTTCGGGACATGGTCATGTCGTCCGGTGCTCCGCTGTTTCGACGATGCGTGCGCGGCGAGGCGAAGGCGCGCGGGCCGCGCGCGACCGCCCATGGAAGTCGTTAGTATCATGCGTCGTTTCGCCCCCTCAAGGTGCCGCCCATGCGACGCAGGAGCGCCGCGGGCACGCCGGAAAGGCCTTGAATGACCTCGACGCCGCCATCCCTGGCACCCAATCCCTCCGCGATCGAGGACCTGCTGTCCCGCATCGCCTTCGGCCGGGAAGGCCTCGTGGCCGCGGTCGCGCAGCAGCACGACAGCGGCGAGGTCCTGATGGTCGCGTGGATGAACCGCGAGGCGGTCCGCGCGACGGTCGCGGAGGGGCAGGCGGTCTACTGGTCGCGCTCGCGCATGCGGCTCTGGCGCAAGGGCGAGACCTCGGGACAGGTGCAGCGCCTCGTCGAGCTACGCATCGACTGCGACGGCGATGCGCTGCTGCTGCGCGTCGACCAGGCCGGCGTGGCCTGCCACACCGGTCGCCGCAGCTGCTTCTTCACCGCGCTCGGGCCAAGCGGGTTGCTCGAGGTCCTGCCGGTCGAGGTCGAGCCCGCGGACCTCTATGGGAAGGATGGCTGATCAGCCCTGGAAGGGCGGCCGCGCGGCGACGGTGGCGCCGACGACCTGCCCGGCGATGTCGAGCTGGTAGCGGCCCGACAGCACCCAGTCGCGCTCCACCGGCGCGACGCCACGCACGTAGCCCATCACGACGGCGCGACCGAGCGAGGCGCTCCACCCCGCCGACGTGACCTCGCCCACGGGCACGCCATCGCGCAGGATCCCCTCGCCGCCCCAGGCCCAGGCTTCAGGGTCGTCGAGGACGAACGTCGCGAGGCGCTTGGACACTCCGGCTTCGCGCTTGCGCAGCAGAGCGTCGCGCCCGAGGAAGGCGGGCTTGGCCAGCGCGACCGCATGCATGAGGCCTGCCTCGAGCGGCGTCTCGTCCGGACCCAGCTCGGCGCCCCAGGCCCTGCGCCCGGCCTCGATGCGCAGCGCATCGATCGTGTAGTAGCCGGCATCGACGAGGCCGAGCCCCGCGCCCGCCTCGTGCAGCGTGTCGTAGACATGCGCCGCGAACTCGACCGGCACGTAGAGCTCGAGGCCGGGGCCGCCGACATAGCTCATGCGCGCAGCCCGGACCCGGGCATAGCCGACATCGATGTCGCGGAAGCGACCGCGCGGCAGGGCCGCATCGGAGAGGTCGGCCGGCGAGACGCGCGCCAGCACCTCCATTGCCCTCGGTCCCATCAGGCCGAGCACGCTCCAGGCGCCGGTCACGTCGGTCAGCGCGAAGAAGCGGTCGCCGGCATTTCGGCGGATCCAGTCCGCGTCGCGCGTCGCCTGCGCCGTGCCGGTGACGACGAAGAACTCGCTCTCCCCGGTGCGCATCACGGTGAGGTCGCTCTCGAAGCCGCCGCGCGCGTTGAGCATGCCCGTGTAGGTCACCGCGCCGACCGGGCCGGACATGTCGTTGGCGCAGAGATGCTGCAGCAGGTCGAGGCTGTCGCGGCCCTGCAGCACGAACTTCGAGAAGGACGTCTCGTCGAAGAGGCCGGCGGCATTGCGCACCGCGCGCTGCTCGGCCTCCACGCACGGCAGCCAGCCGGGCTTGCCGAAGCCATGGGCTGGCAGCGGCGCGCCGGGCACGTCGAACCAGATCGGCCGCTCCCAGCCCATCTTGGCGCCGAAGCGCGCGCCGCGGGCCGAGAGGCGGTCATAGAGCGGCGAGCGACGCAGCGGCCGCGCCGTGACCAGTTCCTGGCGCGGCCAGCGCATAGCGTAGTGCAGGCCGAGGCTCTCGACCGTGCGCTCGCGCAGGTGGCGGACATTGCCGTGGAACGGGGCGAAGCGGCGGATATCGACATCCCAGACGTCCACGGGTGGCTCGCCGCCGACGATCCACTCCGCGAGCAGCCGCCCGGCGCCGCCGCCATTCGCTATACCAGCGGAGTTGAAGCCCGCCGAGACGTAGAAGCCGCGCAGTTCAGGCGCCTCGCCGATCACGAAGTTGCCGTCGGGCGTGAAGCTCTCGGGACCGTTCAGCAGCATCTTCACGCGCGCCGTCTCCAGGCACGGCGT
>VGDA01000465.1 GCA_016869915.1 Alphaproteobacteria bacterium | reverse complement strand
CGGCGACCTCGCCCTCGTGGCCGCCTATTTCGGGCCGTGCCTCGCGCTCTACGCGCTCTGGGCGGTCGCCGCGCGGGTACTGGCCGGGCAGGGAGCCGCGCTCTGCGGGATCGGCGCCATGGGCTCGGTCTTCGGCAACACTGTGCTCATCGGCGTGCCGGTGGTCGAGCGCCTCCACGGCCCCGCGGGGCTGCGGCTGCTGGTGATGATCATCTCGATCCATTCCGCGCTGCTCTTCACCGCGACGACGTTGCTGGCGGAAGCGGGGCGGGGCCGGGCCGATGGCCGCGCCGCGCTCGCCGGCACGGCGCGGTTGATGTCGCGCAACCCGATGGTGCTGTCGATCGCCGCCGGGGCGGTCTTCGGCGCGCTCCAGCTGCGACTGCCGACCCCGGTCGACGCGGCGCTCGCGATGCTGGGCGGCGCGACGGCACCGCTGGCGCTGCTCGCCGCCGGCGCCGGCCTCGCGACCTTCCGCATCGGCGCGCAGCTCGGCGCCTGCGCCCTCGTCGCGTCGGTCAAGCTCTGCCTCTTCCCGCTCGCGGCCTGGGTGGTCGCGCGCCACGTGGCGGGGCTCGACCCGCTCGCCGTCGCCGTCGCGACGCTCGCGGCCGCGCTGCCCACGGGAACGAATGCCTACGTCATCGCCCGCCGCTACGATTCGGGCGTCGCGCTGGCGGCCGGGTCGGTCCTGCTCACCACGCTGCTCTCCGCCGCGACCATCCCCGCCGTCGTGCTCGCGGTCGGGCGCTGAGGGGATCGCGCCGCGGGGCGAAAAGCGTTGAACGCGCCTGCCCCCGGGCGGATGATCGCGCCATCGCCCTTCGCGCCGATGGCGCGGCGCGCCGCCGGCATCGCCCCGGCTGCGCGAGGACCAGGAGGATCGAAGTGAAGAGACGCCAGTTCATCGCCCTCGCCGCCGCGGCCGGCGCGGCTTCCGCAGCGGGCGCCGCGCGCGCGCAGCAGCAGTTCTTCCGCATCGGCACGGGCGGGACGGGCGGCACCTACTTCCCCGTCGGCGGCATGATCGCCAACGCCATCTCCGAGGCGAGCGGCACCGGCGTGAAGGGCCTCGTCGCGACCGCCGTCGCCTCCAACGGCTCGCTAGCCAATATCAACGCGATCGGCGCCGGGCAGTTCGAGGCGGGCCTGACCCAGGCCGACGTCGCCTACTGGGCGTGGAGCGGCACGGGCCTGTTCGAGGGGCGCCCGAAGATCGACAGCATCCGCTTCGTGGCGAACCTCTACCCCGAGAGCGTGCAGATCGTCGTGAGGCGTGGCTCCGGCATCCGCTCGGTCGCCGACCTCAAGGGCAAGCGCGTGTCGCTCGACGAGCCGGGCTCGGGCACGCTGATCGACGCGCGCATCGTGCTCGCCGCCTATGGCCTCACGGATCGCGACCTCAGGCCCGAGTACCTGAAGATGGGCCCCGCCGCGGACCGCATGCGCGACGGCGCGCTCGACGCCTTCTTCACCGTCGGCGGCTGGCCGACCGGCGCGATCGCGGAACTGGCCTCGAGCCAGGGCGGCATCGACCTCCTTCCGGTCGATGGCGAGGCCGCGCAGCGCCTGCTGAAGCAGTACTCGTTCTTCGCCCCCGACGTCATCCCGGCCGATGCCTACAAGGGTTCCGCGGAGACGAAGACGATCGCCGTCGGCGCGCAACTCGTCACGAGCGCGAGGATCCCCGACGCGCTCGTCTACGAGATCACCAAGGCGATGTGGAACGACGCGACGCGCAGGATGCTCGACGCAGGCCACGCGAAGGGCAGGATGATCCGCAGGGAGACGGCGCTGGACGGCGCGGGCATCCCGCTCCACCCCGGCGCCGAGCGCTTCTATCGCGAGGCCGGGCTGCTGAAGTAGGCCTGCCGCAGGTGCGACGGGGACGGACGGGCGGATCCAGCCGGATCCGCCCGTTCTCGCGAGAGGGCGGGGGTGGATGACGCAGGCGATCGACGAGAAGGCGGCACGCGAGCTCGAGGAGAAGTTCGATCCCGAGATGCGGTTCCGGCCGATCGCCGACCTCGCGGGCGCAGCGGTGGCGGCGGCGCTGTTCGCGCTTTCCGCATTCCACTACTGGACCGCCGGGTTCGGCCTGCTCGAGGAGACGCTGCACCGCGGCGTCCACATGGCCTTCGTGCTGGCGCTGATCTTCCTCGTCTTCGCGCGCACGAAGGCGGGGCAGGGCGTGCCGCGACCGTCCTCGCTCGCGGCGCCGGGCGGCGTGCCGCTCTACGACTGGGCGCTGGCCGGGCTCGCGATGGCGAGCGTGCTCCACGTGCCCTGGATCTTCGACGACCTCGCCTTCCTCGTTGGCAGCCCGCGCCCGCGCGACTTGCTCATGGGCACGATACTCGTCGTCGTCGCGATCGAGGCGACGCGGCGCACGATGGGCTGGCCGCTGCCGATCATCGCGATCGCCTTCATCCTCTACGGGCTGTTCGGCACCTGGGCGCCCGGCATCCTCGTCCATCCCGGCGCCAGCTGGCCGGGCCTGATCAACCACCTCTACCTGACGACCCAGGGCATCTACGGCCTGCCGCTCGGCGTGGTCTCGACCTACGTGTTCCACTTCGTGCTGTTCGGCGTGCTGGCGACGCGCATCGGCCTCGGCCAGCTCTTCATCGACCTCGCCACCGCGCTCGCGGGGCGCTTCGCCGGCGGCCCGGCGAAGGTGTCGATCTTCGGCTCGGCGCTCTTCGGGATGATCTCGGGCTCGTCGATCGCGAACACGGTGACGGTCGGCTCGCTGACCATCCCGGCGATGATCCGCATCGGCTATCGCAGGCATTTCGCGGCCGCCGTCGAATCCACGGCGAGCACGGGCGGGCAGATCACGCCGCCGGTGATGGGGGCCGCCGCGTTCCTGATGATCGAGTTCCTGGGCGTGCCCTACCAGACGATCATCCTCGCGGCGATCGTGCCGGCCTTCATGCATTTCTTCGGCGTGTTCATGCAGGTGCATTTCGAGGCGAAGCGCCACGGCCTGCGCGGCCTGCCGCCGGAGGAGATACCGGATCCGCGCATCGTGCTGCGCGACGGCTGGCCGACGGTGTTCCCGCTGCTCCTGCTCGTGGCGATCCTGCTCTCCGGCTACACGCCCTACC
>VGDA01000464.1 GCA_016869915.1 Alphaproteobacteria bacterium | reverse complement strand
GGCGTCGATGTTCACCGCAGGACTCCCGCGCCGGCCCTGCGGGACGGCGCCGCGCGCGCGGCCCGCCGCATGTCAGCGCAGCTGGGCGAGGCGCGCGCCGAGCTGGTCGAGGGCGACCTCCGACTGCCCGCCGGTGTCGAGGTCCTTCACGGCGGCGGCGCCGCGCGCGAGCTCGTCCTCGCCGAGGATGACGGCCGCGCGCGCGTTGCGCCTGTTGGCGACCTCGAGGCGGCGCTTGAGGTTGCCGCGATAGCCGAGCTCCACGCGCAGGCCCTCGCCGCGCAGCCTGTCGGCGAGCGCGAGGGCCGCGGCCTCCGCCTTCTCGCCCATCGGCACCATGGCGACTGGCCGCGGCGCCGGCGGCTCGGCCGCCAGCAGCATCGCGAGCCGCTCGACGCCCGCGGCCCAGCCGACGCCGTGCGAGGCGGGCCCGCCCATCTCGGCGATCAGGCCGTCGTAGCGGCCGCCGCCCATCACCGTGCCCTGCGCGCCCAGCGCCTCGGTCGTGAACTCGAAGGCCGTGTGGCAGTAGTAGTCGAGGCCGCGCACGAGGCGCGGGTTCAGCCTGTAGGGCAGTCCGAGCGCGTCGAGGCCGCCGCGCACGCGCGCGAAGAACTCGCGCGCCGCCGGCGTGAGGAACTCGTCGAAGCGCGGCGCGTCGGCGACGACGCGCCGGTCGCCCTCGTCCTTGGAATCGAGGATGCGCAGCGGGTTGCGCTCGAGCCGCGCCTGGCTGTCGGCCGAGAGCGCGGAGAGGTGGCCGCGCAGGTACGACACCAGCGCCTCGCGATAGGCGGCGCGGCTCTCGCCGTCGCCGAGCGTGTTGAGCTCCAGCGCCACCTTGTCGGCGCAACCGAGCGCGCGCAGCACCGCCCAGCCGCAGGCGATCACCTCGACGTCGCCAAGCGGCTCCGGCACCGCGATCAGCTCGATGCCGATCTGGTGGAACTGGCGCTGGCGGCCCTTCTGGGGCCGCTCGTAGCGGAACATCGGGCCGAAGTAGAAGTACTTGAGCGGGCCCTGCTGCAGCAGGCCGCCGGACAGCACGGCGCGCACCACGCCCGCGGTGTTCTCGGGGCGCAGGGTGATCTCCTCCCCGCCCTTGTCGACGAAGGTGTACATCTCCTTCGTGACGATGTCGGAGGTGTCGCCGAGCGTGCGGCGGAAGACGTCCGAGAACTCGAAGATCGGCGTCGCGACCTCGTCGAACCCGTAGAGCCCGGCGACGCGGCGCGCGGCGTCTCCCACCGCCCGGTGGCGGCGCATGTCCGCGGGCATGAGGTCGTGCGTCCCGCGCGCGGGCTGCAGCTTCGCCATCGCTCCAGGCCTCTCCTAGGCGGCCGCGGCGTCGCCGCCGGCCTCGCGCGCCGCGATCTCCGCGGCCTTGCGCTCGACCATCTCCGCGAGGTGGTCGACGATGTCCACGTCCTTGACGCGGTGGTCCTGCTGGCCGGCGACATAGACCATGTGCGTGCCGTTGCCGCCGCCGGTGAAGCCGATGTCCGTCTCGCGCGCCTCGCCTGGCCCGTTCACGACGCAGCCGATCACCGAGAGCGTGATCGGCACGGAGATGTGCGCGAGGCGCTCCTCCAGCCGCTCGACCGTGCGGATGACGTCGAATTGCTGGCGCGCGCAGGACGGGCAGGCGACGACCGTCACGCCGCGTCGGCGCAGGCCGAGCGCCTTGAGGATCTCGTAGCCGGCCTTGACCTCCTCGACCGGGTCGGCCGAGAGCGAGACGCGGATCGTGTCGCCGATCCCGGCCCAGAGCAGCGAGCCGATGCCGATCGAGGACTTCACGGTGCCGGTGCGCAGCGACCCGGCCTCGGTGATGCCGAGATGCAGCGGGTAGTCGCAGGCCTCGGCGAGCTGCTGGTAGGCGGCGACGGCGAGGAAGACATCCGACGCCTTGACCGAGATCTTGAACTCGCGGAAATCCTCGTCCTCGAGGATGCGCGCGTGGTGCAGCGCGCTCTCCACCATCGCCTCGGGGCAGGGCTCGCCGTATTTCTCCAGCAGGTCGCGCTCGAGCGAGCCGGCGTTGACGCCGATGCGGATCGAGCAGCCATGGTCGCGCGCGGCCTTGACGACCTCCTGCACGCGCGCGCGGCTGCCGATGTTGCCGGGATTGATGCGCAGGCAGGCGGCGCCGGCCTCGGCGGCCTCGATCGCGCGGCGGTAGTGGAAATGGATGTCGGCGACGATCGGCACCTTCGCGGCGCGCACGATGTCGCGCAGCGCGCGCGTCGAGTCCTCGTCGGGGCAGGACACGCGCACGATGTCGGCGCCGGCCTCCTCGAGCGCGCGGACCTGCGCGATCGTCGCCACCGCGTCCGAGGTCGGCGTGTTGGTCATCGACTGGACGGTGATCGGCGCGTCGCCGCCGACGCGCACCTTGCCCACGGAGATCTGCCGGCTGCGGCGACGCTGGATCTGGCGGTAGGAACGGTTCGCGGACATCTCGCTCACTGTCTCCGGCGGATGGCGCTCGACGCGGCGCGGCCCCGGCGGAACGATTTATACGTGATCACCCGCGCGCCGCACCAGACGGGACGATCGCTGGATGCCCCTCAGCCCCCGCGCGGCGCCGCCGCGGGCGAGGGCGGCACGAGGCGCGGGGCGTCCGTCGCCGGGGGCGGCGCGGCGAGGCGCTCCGGATCGAGCGGGACGTCGCGGCGGACGACGCCGACGCGCCCGAGCGAAGGCCCGGGGCGGCCGTCGATCGTCAACTCGACCGCGCCGGCGGAACCGACCGTCGCGAGAAGCCCCGGCCGGTTGGGCACGTGGTAGCTCTCGCCCGCCTTGAGGACCGCTTCGAAGAGCCGCGTGCCGTAGGCGTCCCGCACCTGCAGCCAGCTTTCCGACTGCGCCGAGATCACGATCCGGGAGCCCAGCCCCGGCTCGCCGTGCTGCCGCCCCGCCGGCGTGGAGGAGGAGGCCTCGGGCGCCGGCGCCCCGGCGACCTCGGCCACCGGGGACGGCGGATCCGCGACCGGCATCGCGGGTGCCGCCTGACCCGCCGCGCTTTCCGGGACGGGGGGCGGCGCCGGGGGTGGTAGAGGGGGCGCTGACGCCTGGAGCTGCTCGGGCACGGGTTCCACCCGCGGCAGGAAGACCC
>VGDA01000463.1 GCA_016869915.1 Alphaproteobacteria bacterium | reverse complement strand
GAGGAAGATCATCGTGTCGAAGCTGGTCGCCATGCCGCGTGTTCCCGTCCGTTCGCGTCGCGCGCGTTCAATCCCAGTAGAAGACCGAGTCCGTGACGTATTTCTCCGGCACGACCAGAACCACGCGCTCCTGCGTGCGGCCATTTCATGTCGCGCGCAGCCAGTAGTACCCGGCCGGCAGCCTGGCCATCAGCATCGGCCCCTCCGGCGTCGCGTCGACCAGCACGCGCCCGGCCTGCGTCGCGACGACGATGCGGGAATCCGACAGGTACTTGCCGGTGCGCGTGTTCGCCGTCGTCACCCGCAGCGTGTGCTTGAAACGCATGCGGTGGAGTGCCTGCGTCTCCGGCACGCCGACGCCGCCGGTGACGACCGGGATGCCGTTCTGCACCTCGCTCTTCAGCGCCTGCGCGGGCGTGGCGCCCGCGAGCACGGCGAGCCCGAGCGCCAGGGCGCCGGCGATCCTTGCTGTCATGTCCTGTCCTCCTGTCATTCGCGGGCGCGCTGCGCGGCGGCGGCGGCCATCATGGCGTCGACCATGTCGAGCCGCGGCACCGCGGGCCTCGCATGCGCCTTGCGGCTGTGGCCGAGGCGCAGCGCGAGCGCGGCCTCGGCGAGCTTGTAGCTGAGCGGGCCGGGATTGATCACCGGCACCGGCAGGCGGTCGCGCAGGTACGCATGCGCCTGGTGCATCGTCGTCGAGCCGAGCAGGATCACGTCGGCCCCGTCCTCGTCGATGCAGCGACGCGCGGCCTCGAGCAGCAGCGGGAACACCTCGTCCTCCTTGCCGGCGAGCAGGGACTGGTTGCTGGGCTCGACGCCGATCGAGCGGATCGACGCGCAGCGCCAGGTCAGGCCCAGCTCCAGGATCGGCTTCTTGTAGAGGTGCCGCCAGCGGTCCCACATGATCAGGATCGAGAAGCGCTCGCCCAGCATGAGCGCGGTCAACATCGATGCGCGCCCCGGCCCGATCACCGGGATGTCGAGGACCGAGCGCAGCGCCGCGAGCCCGGAATCGCTCATCGTGTCGATGCAGACCGCGTCGTAGCCTTCTTCCTGCGCGCGCTTACCGGCGTCGAGGATCGAGAGGTCCGCGAGGATGGAATCGTGGTCGCTGGTGTAGCTGGCCGGGCCCGCGCGCACGGGGCGGAAATGGAACTCGATGCCCGGGCCCATCTCGACGGCGTCGAGCTGCGCGGCGCGCTGGAGGCGGTTCTCCTCGCTCATCGGGAACGGGACGACGACGAGGACTTTCCTGCTGCCCATGGGGCGGTGATCCGGCTAGTTTTCCGGCCCCATTGGTAGCCCGGAACGCCGCCCCATGTCTGCCCCGCGCAATGCCGCCCCGCGCACGCTGTTCGACAAGATCTGGGACGCCCATGTCGTCCTGTCCCGCGGCGAGCAGTGCCTGCTCTACATCGACCGCCACATGGTCCATGACGGGTCGTTCCACGCCTTCAACATGCTCCATGCCCGCGGGCTGAAGGTCCGCCGCCCGTCCCAGACCTTCGGCGTCCCCGACCACTACGTGCCCACCACCGGGCGCAGCGCCGCCGACGCCGCGACGCCGGAGATCCGGCGGATGATCGAGACGCTGGAGTCCAACCTCGAGGCCAACGGGATCACGCGCTACGGCCTCGACGACGAGCGCCAGGGCATCGTGCACGTGGTCGGCCCGGAGCAGGGGATCACGCTGCCCGGCCTGACGCTGGTCTGCGGCGACAGCCATACCTCCAGCCATGGCGCGCTCGGCGCCTTCGCCTTCGGCATCGGCCAGTCCGAGAACCTGCATGTCCTCGCCACGCAGACGCTGTGGCAGACGCGGCCGCGCACGATGCGCATCCGCGTCGACGGCCGGCTCGGCGCCGGCGCGACGCCCAAGGACGTCGCGCTCGCCATCATCGCGCGCATCGGCGCGGGCGGCGCGGTCGGGCACGTGATCGAGTATGCCGGCGAGGCCTTCCGCGCGATGTCGGTCGAGGGGCGCCTCACGGTCTGCAACATGTCGATCGAGGCGGGCGCGCGCTCCGGCCTCGTGGCGCCGGACGACACGACCTTCGCCTTCATCGCCGGGCGCCCGCTCGCGCCGAAGGGCGAGGCATGGGACCGCGCGCTCGCGGCCTGGCGCGCGCTGCCCAGCGACGAGGGCGCGCGCTTCGACGCCGAGGTCGCGCTCGACGCCGCCGCCATCGCGCCGATGGTCACCTGGGGCACGAGCCCCGAGGACGCGCTTCCCATCGACGGCGTGGTGCCCGACGCCAAGCCGCAGGCGCTGGCCTACATGGGCCTCGTGCCCGGCACGCGGCTCACCGACATCGCGGTCGACCGCGTCTTCATCGGCAGCTGCACCAACAGCCGCATCGAGGACCTGCGCGCCGCCGCGGCCGTGGCCAGGGGCCGCAAGGCCGTGGTGCCGACGCTGGTCGTGCCGGGCTCGGGCCTGGTCAAGCGCCAGGCCGAGGCCGAGGGGCTCGACCGCGTCTTCCGCGAGGCGGGCTTCGAGTGGCGCCATGCCGGCTGCTCGATGTGCGTCGGCATCAACGGGGAGACCGGGCGCCCGCAGGAGCGCATCGCCTCCACCTCCAACCGCAACTTCGAGGGTCGCCAGGGCAAGGGCGTGCGCACGCACCTGCTGAGCCCGGCGATGGCCGCCGCCGCCGCCGTCACCGGCCGGCTGGCCGACATCCGCAGGATGGGCTGAACGCCATGGACAGGTTCACCACGCTGACCGCGGTCGCCGCGCCCTACGAGCCGGCGAACGTCGATACCGACCAGATCCTGCCGGCGCGCTTCCTCAAGATGCCGCGCGGCAACGGCAAGCACTATGGCGGCTTCCTCTTCCACGACATCCGCTTCGCCGACGACGGCGCGGAGCGCGCCGACTTCGTGCTCAACCGCCCGGAGTTCTGCACCGCGCGGATCCTGGTCGCCAACACGAACTTCGCCTGCGGGTCGTCGCGCGAGGGCGCGGTCTATGCCTTCCTCGACGCGGGCTTCCGCGCCGTGGTCGCGCCGTCCTTCAGCGACATCTTCTTCAACAACTGCCTGAAGAACGGCGTCGTGCCCGTGCGCCTACCGGAGGCCGACTGCGCCGGCCTGCGCGCGCTCCTCGCCGCGCGGC
>VGDA01000462.1 GCA_016869915.1 Alphaproteobacteria bacterium | reverse complement strand
CGCTGGTCGCCGAGAACGTGCGCAACAGCGAGCAGGTGCTGGGCGACCTGCACGCGCTCGTCTCGGCCAACGCGGTGGGCGCGCAGCGCCTGCTCGCCTTCATGGACGAGTACGGCGTGCACGACCTGCGCGCGCTGGCGCGGCTGGTCCAGGACCGCGCCGAGGCGGCGATGCGCGCGGCCATCCGCGCCATCCCCGACGGCGTCTACACGAGCACGATCTCCAACAACCCGCTCGGCGAGAAGCTCGACTTCCCCGTGAAGGTCACGGTCGCGGGCGACGAGCTCGAGGTCGACTTCGAGGGCGCGCCGCCGCAGCTGCCGCAGGGTGGCTACAACTGCACGATGAACTACACGGCGGCGCACGCAACCTACCCGCTGAAATGCATGCTGACGCCGAATGTCCGCGGCAACGCCGGCTGCTACCGCCCGCTCAAGGTCAAGGCGCCGGAGGGCAGCATCCTGAACTGCCGCCGGCCGGCGGCCGTCAACATGCGCACGCGCGTCGGCTGGTACATCGCGCCGAACCTGTTCCGCGCCCTCGCCCCGGCGATCCCCGACCGCGTGCAGGCGAACACGGGCCTGCCCGTCGCGGTCTTCGTCTATGGGCGAGAGGCCAGCGGGCGCGCCTACAACGACCACCTCTTCATGGGCGGCGGCCAGGGCGGCTCGGCGCGCGCCGACGGCAAGTCCGGACTGATGTGGCCGACCTCGGCGGCGAACACGCCGATCGAGCTCTTCGAGGCCCGCACGCCGGCCGTCTGCGTCGAGAAGGCCTACCTGCCGGACACCGGCGGCGCGGGCGAGCATCGTGGCGGCCTCGGCCAGGTCGTGCGCTTCCGCAAGCTCGCCACCGACGGGCACGACACGCTCGCGGGCGTCTACCCGGAGGGGCGCTTCATGGTCTACCCGGGCCTCGCCGGCGGCGCGCCGGGCGGCCCGGTGGGCGCCGACCTGTCCGGGCGCGACCTCGGCACGGGCCAGCTCGTGATCCTGCAGCGCGAGGACGAGGTCGTCTCGCTCGTGCTGGCGGGCGGCGCGGGCTACGGCGACCCGGCGCGGCGCGACCTCGACGCGATCGACCACGACCTCGCGCAGGGCTACGTGACGCCGGAGGGCGCCGCGCGCGACTACGGCGTCGTCGTCTCGGGCGGCAAGGTCGACAGGCAGGCCACGCGCGCGAGGCGCGGGGCATGAGGCACCGTCGCGCGGCGGGGCCCTGCTGGCCACGCGGCGCGGCGGCTGTTAGCGTCCACGCACACACATCGAGAATGGAGAAGGGCGGATGAATCTTTCCATCGGACGGCGCGGCCTCGTGGCGGGAACCGCGGGCGGCGCTCTGGTCTCCTCGCTGCCGGTCGCCATGGCGCAGCAGCAGCAGGAGCTCGTCGTCAACGGCTATGGCGGCTCGTGGGAGAAGTTCTGGCGCGAGAACCTGCTGCCCGGCTTCGAGGCGGCGAGCGGCGTGAAGACGAAGTACGACAGCGGCCTCGCGCGCACCTGGACGGCGAACCTGCGCGCCTCGGGCGCGGCGAACCCGCCCTATTCCTTCATCATGATGAACGAGATCTTCGCCGCCATGCTGCGCGGCGAGGGCTTCTTCGACCCGTGGCCGATCGCCAAGGTGCCGAACCTGAAGGACGTGCATCCCGACGCGCGGCTGAAGGACGACAACGGCGTCTACGGCATGATCTCGCCGATCGGCATCGGCTACCGCACCGACATGGTCAAGAAGAAGCCGACGTCGTGGAAGGACCTCTGGGACAACCCGGAGTTCAAGGGCAAGATCGGCATGTACCAGATCGGCAATTCGGCCGGTTACATGTTCCTGATGCTGGCCTCGAAGATCTTCGGCAAGGGCCCGATGGACTTCGACGCGGGCTTACGCGAGATCCAGAAGCTCAAGCCGTTCCCGCAGGTCGATTTCTCCGGGACGATGGGCCAGCTCATCACCCGCGGCGAGGTGTCGGTCGGCATCCTCGACCTGCCGGAGGTCATCCGCCTGAGCAACGCGGGCGCGCCCATCGACTTCGTCGCGCCGAGCGAGGGCATGTTCATGTTCGAGCAGAGCTTCAACCTGCTCAAGAACGGCCCGAACAAGGACGGCGCGTGCAAGTACTTCGACTACATGCTCAGCGAGAAGATCCAGAGGCTGGGCTGCGAGGAGTTCTTCGTGACGCCGGTCAACACGAAGGTCGGGATCCCCGACTCGCTCAAGGACAAGATGCCGATCGGCCCGGCGGACATCGGCAAGATCCTGCAATGGGACTGGGCCGCGGCGAACGCCGTCCGCGACACGGTGACCGAGCGCTGGAACAGGGCGATGCGCTGAGCGTGACGCCGGTTCTCCGCCCGGGCGCGCCCCGGGCGGAGGCCGGCCGTCAGGCGGACCACGCATGACGCGCCTTACCCTCGCATCGCTCCAGAAGCACTACGGCGCCGTCGCCGCCGTGAAGGGCATCGACCTCGACGTCGCCGAGGGCGAGCTCGTCTCGCTGCTCGGCCCCTCCGGCTGCGGCAAGACCACGACGCTGCGCTGCGTCGCCGGCTTCGAGCTGCCCACGGGCGGCGCCATCTCCTTCGACAGCGCCGACGTCACGATGCTGCCGCCGGAGCGGCGCGACATCGGCATGGTGTTCCAGAGCTACGCGCTCTTCCCGCACATGGACGTGCGCGAGAACCTCCGCTTCGGCCTGCAGATGCGCAAGGTCGCCGCCGCGGAAGTGGAGCGCCGGGTCGATGCCGTGCTCGCGATGGTGCAGCTCGCGGGCCTGGGCGACCGCTACCCGCGCCAGCTCTCCGGCGGCCAGCAGCAGCGCGTGGCGCTCGCGCGCGCGCTGGTGATCGAGCCGAAGCTGCTGCTGCTCGACGAGCCGCTCGCCAACCTCGACGCCAAGCTGCGCGACGAGATGCGCTTCTTCATCCGCTCGCTGCAGAAGCGGGTCGGCATCACCACGCTCTACGTCACCCACGACCAGGCCGAGGCCATGGTCATGTCGGACCGCATCGTCGTCATGTTCGACGGGCGCATCCACCAGGTGGGCGGCGCGCGCGACATCTACGACCACCCGGCGACGCGCCAGGTCGCCGGCTTCATCGGCGTCTCGAACTTCCTCGAGGGTCGCCTCGCAGGGCGCGATG
>VGDA01000461.1 GCA_016869915.1 Alphaproteobacteria bacterium | reverse complement strand
GGGCTGTCCGGGCTGGGTCTCTGGTTCACCATCCTCTTCGTGTTCGCGATCGGCCTCTATCTCTGGCACCTGGTGCGCGTGATCAAGGGGCTGGTGGTGGCGAACGGCAACCGCGCGATCGCGCAGCCGGCGTCCTGGCGGCTCGGATAGCGCGAGCCGCTCAGGCCTTCAGGATCGAGCCGCGCCGCAGGATCCCGCGCGACAGGAAGATCTCGGTGATCTCGCGCTGCGCGGCGTCGAAGCCCGCGCTCTCGCGCGCCTCGAGGCCGCGCGGCCTCGGCAGGTCGATGGGCAGGATGCGGTCGATGCGCCCCGGGCGCTCGCCCATGACGACGACGCGGTCGGAGAGCAGCACCGCCTCGTCGATCGAGTGCGTGATGAACAGCACGGTCTTGGGGCGCGACAGCCAGAGCGCCTCGAGGTCGACGCGCATCTGCTCGCGCGTCAGCGCGTCGAGCGCGCCGAAGGGCTCGTCCATCAGCAGCAGCGTCGGGTCGTGGACCAGCGCGCGCACGATCTGGGCGCGCTGGCGCATGCCGCCGGAGAGCTCGTGCGGCAGCCTGTCCTCGAAGCCCGCGAGGCCGACCGCGGCGAGCAGCTCGAGCGCCCGCGCGCGGTAGTCCGCGGCGCGCATCCCGCGCAGCTCGACCTGCGCCAGCACGTTGTCGAGCAGCGAGCGCCAGTCCAGCAGCACCGGGCTCTGGAACACGATGCCGAGTTCCGTGACGGGCCGGTCGACGCGCCGGCCCAGCACCTCGACCGTCCCCTCGCTGGGCTCGAGCAGGCCGGCGACGAGGCGCAGCAGCGTCGACTTCCCGCATCCCGAAGGCCCGACGATCGAGACGAACTCGCCCGCGCCGACATCAAGGTCGACCCCGGCGAGCGCACGGGTCTCCTGCCCGGCGCGCCGGAAGGACTTCCCGACCCCGCGAACCAGGATGGCGGGCGCCGGCGTCACGTCGCCGCGAAGTCGTTGGTGTAGAACGCTTCCGCCGGCAGGTCGGTCTTGAGCTCGCGGTAGGTGCGCATCAGCTCGAAGGTCTGCTGCCAGGAGGCGGGGTCGTTCCAGCCGAGGCGCCTGCCCTGGGTGAGGCCCTGGCGCGTGCCAGCGTTGGAATCGTTCACCTCGGCGAGCAGCGTCGCCTCGACCAGGTCCGACTTCATCTTCCTGACCGCCGCCGCGGCCGCGGCGGGCTCCGCGAGCGTCGCCTCGTAGGACCTCGACGTCGCGCGCACGAAGCGGCGCACGAGGTCGGGCTGCCGCGAGATCGTGTCGGGATGCGCGATGATCGACATGCCGATGGTGTTCACGCCGACGTCGTAGAAGGGGATCACCACCGGCTCGACGTTGCGCTGGCGCATCAGGTTCGGCTGGTCGGAGATGCCGCCGAGCAGGGCGTCGACCTGCCTCTCGAGCACCGAGGGGACCTTCGCCGCCGGATCCATCATCACCAGCCGGATCGAGTTCGCGTCGAGCCTGTTCGCCGCGACGACCGCCGGCCAGAGCGCCGTCAGCGCGTCTCCCGCGGTGACGGCGAGGCGCTTGCCCTGCAGGTCGCGGATAGAGGCGATGCCGCTGTCCTTGCGCGCGACGACGCAGAAGCTCGACACGCCGACGACGGTCATCACCGCCCTCGCCTTCGCGCCGCGCGCGACGCCGAGCATGAGGCTGCCCGCGTCGGCCATCGCGAAGGTATCCTCGCGGCTGTCGACCAGCTGCACGGAGCGCACCGAGCCGCGCCCCTCGTTGATCGCGAGGTCGATGCCCTCGGCGGAAAAGAAGCCGCGCTCCTTGCCCAGCACGAAGGCGCCGTGCGAGCCGCCCAGGTACCAGTTGAGCCGGATGCTCGCCGGCGCGGCCTGCGCGCGCGCGCGCGTGCCGGCCCCAGCCACGGCGGCGCCCGCCGCCGCCGCGAGCGCGAATGTCCTGCGCCTGATCCCCGCCATGTTCCGTCCCTCCCCTGTCATCGATCCGAAGCCGATTCCCTGCCCGTGCCGCGCTGCGACACGTGCCAGGGAATGGAGATCCGCTCGAGGAACTCGATCGAGTAGTAGACCGCGAGTCCCACGGCGGAAAGCACCGCGACGGCGGCGAAGACGCCGCCCGTCTGCATGTTGCCGTTGTATTCCTGGAGCAGGTAGCCGAGGCCGCGGTCGGCGGAGACGAACTCCGCGACCACCGCGCCGGTCACCGCGTTGACGGCGCCGATCTTGAGGCCCGTGAAGACCGAGGGCAGCGCCGAGGGCAGCCGGATCATGCGGAAGAGCCGCCAGGCCCCGGCGCCTGTCGAGCGCGCGAAGTCCATGACCTCGGGGTTCGTGCCGCGGAAGCCGGCGACGTTGTTCACCAGCATCGGGAAGAAGCACAGCAGGAAGACCATCGTCAGCTTCGAGACCATCCCGATGCCGAGCCAGATCACGAAGATCGGCGCGAGCGCGATCTTCGGCACGACCTGGAAGGCGACGATCAGCGGATAGACGTTGCGCTCCATCCAGCGCGAGAAGGCGATGCCGAGCGCAAGCGGCACGCTGACCGAGATCGCGATCGCGTAGCCGAGCACGATCTCGAGGCCGGTGATGCGTGCGCCGTCCCATATGCGCGGCCAGCGGCGCACCAGCTCCTGCGCGATCGCCGAGGGCGCGGGCAGCATGTAGTCGCGGATCGCGAAGGCCCAGACCGCGAGTTCCCAGGCGGCGAGCAGGACGAGGAAGGCGCCGAACCCGCGCGGGATCCAGCCGGCGATCCTCCTCATGGACGGGCGACGACGATTGCCACGCGACGACGATAGCCCCTCGCCGCCCGCGTGGGAACCGGCGCGCTTGACGCCGGGACGCCGACGGCGTTCCCGTGTCGCGGCAAGGGAAAGAGGAGACGCGAGCGGATGAAGCCGAGGATCGCCTTCGTGGGCGTCGCCCACTGGCATGCGCCGATCTACCGCGATTGCCTCTCGCGGCTCGGCGTCGACGTGGTCGGCGCGAGCGACCTCGACGCGCAGGCCGGGCGCGAGGCGGCCGGGCGGCTCGGCCTGCCCTTCTCGCCCGACGCGGCGGACATGCTCGCGCGCTGCCGGCCGGACTTCGTCTTCGTGACGCCGCGGCACGACAGGGCGCTGGAGGAGATCGCGCCCGTCCTCGACCGCCACCT
>VGDA01000460.1 GCA_016869915.1 Alphaproteobacteria bacterium | reverse complement strand
GACGCTCGTCGCCGCGTCGCGCATGGGCATCCCGACCCTCGTCCACGAGCAGAACGCGGTGCTGGGCAGGGCCAACCGCCTGCTTGGCCGCTTCGTCGCGCGCATCGCGACCTCCTTCCCGTCGACCGACCGCATGCCCGCCGCGGTCCACGCCAGCCTCGTCGGCAACCCGGTGCGCGAGCCGATCCGCGCCCTGCGCGCCGCGCCCTACGACGCCGCGCCACGCGACGGCCGCTTCCGCCTCCTCGTCCTCGGCGGGAGCCAGGGCGCGCGCGTCTTCTCCGACCTCGTCCCGGTCGCGGCGGCCGCCCTGCCCGGGCGTCTGCGCGCGCGGATCGCGATCGCGCAGCAGGCGCGCGCCGAGGACGCCGAGCGCGCGCGCGCGGCCTATCTCGCCGCTGGCGTCGAGGCCGAGGTGGCGCCCTTCTTCGCCGATGTCGGCCATCGCATCGCGGCCAGCCAGCTGGTCCTGTGCCGCTCCGGCGCGTCTACCTGCGCGGAGCTCGCCTGCATCGGCAGGCCCGCGCTCCTCGTGCCCTACCCGCACGCGATGGACGACCACCAGTCAGCGAATGCGCGCGCGCTCGAGCGCGCCGGCGGCGCCTGGATGGCGCCGCGGGACGGGCTCCGGCCGGCGGACCTCGCCGCGCGCCTTGCGGCATGGATGGACGACCCCGCCCAGCTCGCGGCGGCCGCGGCGGCGATGGCGGCGGCGGGCAGGCCCGACGCGGCGGAGCGCCTCGCGGACGACGTGGAGGCGCTGGCGGCGACGCGCGGCGATGGACAGGAGAAGGCGGCATGAGGGCTCTCCCGATCGAGATCGGCGTGATCCATTTCGTCGGGATCGGCGGCATCGGCATGTCCGGGATCGCGGAGATACTGCGCAACCTGGGCTACCAGGTGCAGGGATCGGACCTCGCCGAGAACGCGAATGTGAAGCGGCTCGCCGGGCTGGGCGTGAAGACGATGATCGGGCACCGGCCGGAGAACCTCGGCGACGCCGGCGTCGTCGTCGTCTCGAGCGCGGTGAAGCCGGACAACCCCGAGCTGCGCGCGGCGCGCGAGCGGCACCTGCCCGTGGTCCGGCGCGCCGAGATGCTGGCGGAGCTGATGCGCCTGAAGTGGTCGATCGCGGTCGGCGGCACGCATGGCAAGACGACCACGACCTCGATGTGCGCCGCGATGCTCGACGCCGCGGGCCTGGACCCCACGGTCATCAACGGCGGCATCATCAACGCCTACGGGACGAACGCGCGGCTCGGCGCGGGCGACTGGATGGTGGTCGAGTCCGACGAGTCCGACGGCAGCTTCACCAAGCTGCCCGCGACCATCGCGGTGGTGACCAACATCGATCCCGAGCACCTCGACTTCTGGGGCGACTTCGACGCGCTGCGCCGCGGCTTCCGCGCCTTCGTCTCGAACATCCCCTTCTATGGCTTCGCGGTCTGCTGCATCGACCACCCCGAGGTGCAGGCGCTGATCGGCCAGGTCCAGGACCGGCGCATCGTCACCTACGGCCTGTCGCCGCAGGCGGAGGTCCGCGCGACCGGCCTCAAGCTCTCCGCCGCGGGGGCGCGCTTCGAGGCCGTCGTCACCGACCGCGCCGGCAACCTGCGCACCATACCGGACCTGCACCTGCCGCTGGTCGGCGAGCACAATGTCCAGAACGCGCTCGCGGCGATCGCGGTGGCGCTGGAGATGGGCATCGACGCCGGCTCGATCCGCCGCGCGCTGGCCGCGATCCGCGGCGTCAAGCGACGCTTCACGCGCACCGGCGAGGGCGCGGGCCTCGTCGTCATCGACGACTACGGCCACCATCCGGTCGAGATCGCGGCCGTGCTCAAGGCCGCGCGCAGCGCGACCCTGGCCGGCGTCGTCGCCGTCGTCCAGCCGCATCGCTACACGCGGCTCAGGAACCTGTTCCAGGATTTCTGCGCCTGCTTCAACGACGCCGACGCGGTGATCGTCGCGGACGTCTACGCCGCGGGCGAGGCGCCGGTCGAGGGCGCGAGCCGCGACGCGCTCGTGGAGGGCCTGCGCGCCCACGGGCACCGCAAGGTCGTCGCGCTCGAGGACCCATCGATGCTCGCCGAGCGGGTGCTGGAGGTCGCGCGGCCGGGGGACATGGTCGTGTGCCTCGGCGCCGGCTCGATCAGCGCGTGGGCGCAGGGCCTGCCGGCCGAGCTCGCCGCCAGGGGCGCCGCGCGCGCGGCGGCGAAGCCATGATGGCCGTCGTCGCTTCCCCCGCCCGCCTTCTCGACAGGCTGCCCGCGGTGCGCGGCAGGCTCTCGGAGAACGCACCGCTCGCCGCGGTGACATGGTTCAGGGTGGGCGGCGCGGCGGAGGTGCTGTTCCGGCCGGCGGACGCCGACGACCTCGCCGCCTTCGTCGCGGCGAAGCCGTCCGACGTGCCGCTGACCGTCGTCGGCGTCGGGTCGAACCTCCTGGTGCGCGACGGCGGCGTGCCGGGCGTGGTCGTGCGCCTCGGACGAGGCTTCGCGTCGATCGAGGCGCGCGACGGCACGGTCGCGTGCGGCGCGGCGGCGCTCGACCTCAACGTCGCTCTGTTCGCCCGCGATGCCGGGCTCGCCGGGCTCGAGTTCCTCTCCGGCATCCCCGGCACGATCGGCGGGGCGCTGCGCATGAACGCCGGCGCCTATGGCCGCGAGGTCTCGGACGTGCTGCTCGATGCCGAGGCGATCGACCCCGCGGGCGCGCGGCGAGCCCTGCCGGCGGCGGAGCTCGGCCTGTCCTACCGCCATTGCAGCCTGCCGGAGGGCTGGATCTTCACCGCCGCGCGCCTGCGCGCGGAGCCCGGCGACCCGCCGGCCATCCAGGCCCGCATCGCCGAGATCCAGGCCGCGCGCGAGTCCTCGCAGCCGATCCGCACGCGCACCGGCGGGTCGACCTTCGCCAACCCGGCGGACCCGCGCGCAGGCGGGCGCAAGGCATGGGAGCTGATCGACCTCGCGGGCTGCCGCGGCCTGCGGCGCGGCGGCGCGCAGGTCTCCGAGAAGCACTGCAACTTCTTGGTCAATGCCGGCGGCGCCACCGCGCAGGACATCGAGGATCTCGGCGAGGAGGTGCGCGCGCGGGTGGCCGATCGCTTCGGCGTCACTTTGCGCTGGGAGATCAGGCGAATCGGTTT
>VGDA01000459.1 GCA_016869915.1 Alphaproteobacteria bacterium | reverse complement strand
GTCGGCGCCGACCGCAAGACGGCCGACCGTGTCGCCGCCGGCATCGCCGCCACCGGCAAGCCGGTCGAGGTCGTGGCGCTCGACGATGTGCACGAGGATTCGCGCGCCCTGTCCGAGCGCGGCGCGGCTGCGCCGCACGCCCGCGGCGCTGGCCGAGCTGTTCGTCGGCGTGGAATGCGGCCATTCGGACGCGACCTCGGGGCTTGGCGCCAATCCGCTGGTCGGTGCCGCGATCGACCTCCTGGTCGATGCCGGCGGCAAGGCGGTGTTCGGCGAGACCATCGAATGGCTGGGCGCCGCGCCGCCACGCCCGAGATCGGCCGCGCCCTGGTGGCAGCGGTCGCGCGGCGCGAGGCCGCGGTCGCCGCCACCGGCTTCGACCTCACCGGCAACAATCCCGGCCAGGAGAATATCCGCGGCGGCCTGTCGACCATCGAGGAGAAATCGCTGGGCGCGATCGCCAAGGGCGGCACGCGGCCGATCCAGGGCGTGCTGGCGATCGGCGAGGAACCGGCCGCGCCGGGGCTGCATGTCATGGACGCGCCGGCCTTTTCGCCCGAATCGCTGACCGGCTTCGCCGCCAGCGGCGCCGCGCTCATGCTGTTCACCACCGGCGCCGGCAACAGCTTCTGCAACGCGCTCGCGCCGACGCTCAAGATCAGCGTGCGGCCCGATACCTGCGCACAGTTGCCGCACCAGATCGATTTCGACGGCAGCGACATCCTCGCCGGCCGCATCGAAATCGCCGCGGCCGGGCGCCGCCTGCTCGACCTGATCCGTGCCACCGCGTCCGGCGATCTCACCTGGGGCGAGATCCTCGACGAGGGCGAGGAAACCTTCATCCGGACCGGAGGATCGCTGTGATGCGGCAGAACGCTGCGCGAGGAGCAAGGCCATGACCGATATCGGCTTCATCGGACTCGGGACGATGGGGGCGCCCATGGCGCGCAACCTGCTGCGCAAGGGCCATCGCCTGACCGTGCACGACATCGCGCCCGCGGCCATGGCGGCGCTCGCGGCCGATGGCGCCGCGGTCGCGACGACACCGCGCGCCGCGGCGGCGGCGAGCGAGATCGTGGTGACGATGCTGCCCGACGCGCCGGACGTGGAGGCCGCAGCGCAGGGCCCGGGCGGGATCCTCGCCGGGCTGCGGCCGGGCGGCGTGTGGATCGAGATGAGCACGATCGATCCGGGCACGTCGCGCCGGCTGGGCGCGGCGCTGCGCGCCCAGGGCTCGGACATGGTCGACAGCCCGGTCGGCAAGACCGCCGAGCACGCGGTCAGCGGCACGCTGACGCTGATGGTCGGCGGCGCGGACGACACCATCGCGCGCGTCCGCCCCGTGCTGGACGCCATGGGCACGGATTTCTTCCATTGCGGCGCGCTCGGCGCGGGGCACGCGATGAAATGCCTCAACAACCTGCTGGCCACGACGCTGGTGGCGATCAATGCCGAGGTGCTGGTCGCCGGGGTGAAGGCCGGGCTGACGCTCGATGTCATGACCGCGGTGATGCAGAAGACCATGGCCTGGAACAACCAGCTGGCCGTCGCCTTTCCGGGCCGGCCGCTGCGCGGCGATTTCGATCCGGGCTTCATGCTGCGGCTCGCGCACAAGGATTGCCGCCTCGGCCTCGAGATGATCCGCGACATGGGGCTCGCCGCGCCGGTCGGCACCGCCACGCTCGCCGCCTGCCAGGAGGGCCTCGACCAGGGTCTCGGGCGCAAGGATGTCGGCGTGCTGCTGGCGATGCGCGAGGCACCGTCCGGCGTCACCGTGCGGTTGACGGGGGCGCCATGAGCGACTGGGACGCGCTGGTGCTGCACCCCGACGACGACGTGGCCGTGGCGCTGCGCGACCTGCCCGCCGGCACGCGCGCGCGGGTGCGCTGCGGCGACGCGCTCGCGATCATCACGCTCGCGGCGCCGATCGCGCTCGGGCACAAATGCGCGCTGCGCGACCTCCCGGCCGGCGCCACCTTGCGCAAATACGGCGAGGCGATCGGCGCGACCAGCGCCGACATCGCCGCTGGCGCGCATGTCCATGTGCACAACCTGCGCAGCCTGCGCGGCCGGGGGGCGCGATGAGCTTCGATCCCGCCGCGACACGGCCGATCGGTCGCACCGGCCTGCGGGCGTCGCTGCTCGGGCTGGGCTGCGCGCCCTTCGGCAATCTTCTCGCCGAGGTGCCCGATGCGCAGCTGCGCGAAACGGTCGCCGCGGCGCGCGGTGCCGGCATCGCGCATTACGACACCGCGCCGTTCTACGGCCATGGCCTGTCCGAGCATCGCCTCGGCGAAAGCCTGCGCGGCGTGCCGCGCGACTCCTACCTGGTCTCCACCAAGGTCGGGCGGCTGCTGCGCCCGGATCCGGCCGCGCGCACGCCGGGCCCCTTCGCATCGACCCTGCCTTTCGACATCGTCTACGATTATTCCTTCGATGGCGCGCTGCGCTCGCTCGAGGACAGCTTGCAGCGCCTCGGCCTCGCGCGCATCGACATCGTCTATCTCCACGACCTGACGCCGAAATGGGCCGGTGCCGCGCTGGAGACGCGCTATCGCCAGGCGATGGACGGCGCCTATCCGGCGCTGGCGCGGCTGCGCGAAGAAGGCCGGATCGGCGCGATCGGCGTGGGCGTCAACGATGTCGACATCCTGCTGCGCTGCGCGCAGGACGGGGATTTCGATGTGTTCATGCTCGCCGGGCGCTACACGCTGCTCGACACGACCGCGCTGCCGCGCCTGCTGCCGCTCTGCGTCGCGCGCGGCATCGCGATCGCGCTGGCGGCACCGCTCGCCTCGGGGATCCTGGCCAGCGGCGCGGTGCCCGGCGCGACCTATTGGTATGCCGGCGCGCCGCCCGAGATCCTCGACCGGGTCGCGCGGATCGAGACCGTCTGCGCGCGCCATCGCGTGCCGTTGCGCGCGGTGGCGCTGCAATTCCCGCTCGCGCATCCGGCGCTCGCCAGCGTCGTGGTCGGCATGCGCAGCCCGCAGGAAGTGGTCGAGAACGCCGCGGCGCTGCGCTGCGCCATCCCGGCGGCGCTCTGGGACGAGCTGCGCGCCGCGCGGCTGATCGATTTCGATGCCCCCGTTCCGGGGGGATGATTCAACGCAAGGGAGGACAGGAATGACACTCGCCAGGATCTTCGCCGCCGGAGT
>VGDA01000458.1 GCA_016869915.1 Alphaproteobacteria bacterium | reverse complement strand
TGCGATCGCGCCCTCGAGGCGGCGCGCGAAGGCGGCGAGGTCCGGCACCGGGTCGCCGGCGGCGAGCCGCGCCTGGTCGACCAGCAGGCGCGCGGCGTCGGCGACGCGCGCGCCGCCGCCCTCGCCTTGCGCGGCGCGCGCGAGCGCGCGGACCAGGGCGTGGCGCGGGTTGATCTCGAGGATGCGCTTGGCGCCCGCGCCGAGCTGGCGGTGCTGGCGCAGCAGCCGCTCGAGATGGAGGTCCATGTCGCGGTCGTCGGCGACGAGGCAGACGGCGCTGTCCTCCAGGCGCTGCGACAGGCGCACGTCCTTCACCTCGTCGGCGAGCGTGAGCTTTAGCAGCGCGACCAGCGCGTCGTGCTCGCCCGCCGGCGGCGCCTCCTCGGCCGGTGCGTCGGGCACCTTGATCTTCGCGAGGTCGTCGCCGCCGCGCGTGACCGAGCGCAGCTTGCGGCCGTCGAAGCCGTCGACCTCGCCGAGCCAGAAATCGTCGATCGGGTCGGAGAGCAGCAGCACCTCGACGCCGCGCTTGAGGAAGCCCTCGAGCTGCGGCAGCCGGCGCAGCGCGTCGGGCGTCTCGCCGGTGACGTAGTGGATCGCCTCCTGGCCCTCCTTCATGCGCCCCACGTAGTCGGAGAGGCTGGTCCAGCCATCGACCGCGGTGGAGCGGAAGCGCGCCAGCGCGAGCAGCCGCTGGCGCTGCTCGGGATCGTGGACGATGCCTTCCTTGAGCACCGGCCCGAAGGCCTTCCAGAACGCCTCGTAGCCCGCGGCGTCGTCCTTCGCGCGCTTCTCGAGCTCGCCCATGACCTTGCCGACCAGGCCCTGGCGCATCAGCCGCACGACCGGGTTGTTCTGCAGCATCTCGCGGCTGACGTTGAGCGGCAGGTCGGCGGAGTCGACGACGCCGGCGACGAAGCGCAGCCAGCGCGGCAGCAGTTCCTCCGCCTTGTCGGTGATGAAGACGCGCCGGACATAGAGGCGCACCTGGTGGCGACGCTCCGGGCTGTAGAGGTCGAAGGGCGCGTCCGACGGCAGGAAGAGCAGGCCCGTGTATTCGATGCGGCCCTCGGCGCGCCAGTGGATCGAGGCCCAGGGCTCGTCGAAGCCGTGCCCGACATGGCGGTAGAACTCGGCGTATTGCTGCTCCGAGACCTCGCCGCGCGGCCGCGTCCACAGGGCCGAGGCCTGATTGAGGGTCTCGCCGTCCTTCGCGCCGGCGAGGCGCACGGGCACCGCGATGTGGTCGGCGTAGTCGCGCACGATCGCGCGCAGCGACTCCTCCCCGGCGAATTCCGCGGCGTCCTCCTTGAGGTGCAGCACGATGTCGGTGCCGCGCGCCGCGCGCGTCGCGGGCTCGACCGTGAACTCGCCACGCCCGTCGCTGGTCCAGCGCCAGGCCTCGTCGGAGCCGGCACGGCGCGAGACGACCTCGACGCGCGCGGCGACCATGAAGGCGGCGTAGAAGCCGACGCCGAACTGGCCGATCAGCGAGGGCGCGCCCTCCTTCGCGGCCTCGCCCAGCCCCTTCACGAAGGCCGCGGCGCCGGAGCGCGCGATGGTGCCGAGGTTGCCGACCAGCTCGTCGCGGCCCATGCCGATGCCGTTGTCGGAGATCGTCAGCGTGCGCGCCTTCGCGTCGGGCGCCAGCACGATCGCCGGGTCGGGGTCGTCGCCCAGCAGCGCGGGCGCCTGCAGCGCCTCGTAGCGCAGCCTGTCGCAGGCATCGGCCGCGTTGGAGACGAGCTCGCGCAGGAAGACGCGGCGCTCGGAGTAGAGGGAGTGCGCGACGATGTCGAGCAGGCGGCTCACCTCCGCCTGGAATGCGTGCTTCTCGGTCTTCGTGGCCTCGGTCATGTCCGGTCTCTCGCTTGCGCTCGGGGGCGCCCGCCGGCGCCGTGCGGGCGGGGCGGCGACGATTTGGTCGAAAGCCCGCGGCGGCGCAAGGGGCGCGTCGTTGCTTCGCGCGGGCCGATCCACTACCTTCCGACCGCTTCCGACTGCCATGCGCGCCCGTAGCTCAGTTGGATAGAGCGTCAGCCTCCGGAGCTGAAGGTCGTGAGTTCGAGTCTCGCCGGGCGCGCCATCTCCCTCAAGGGGTTAGGCGTCATCGATCTTCCGGGAAGCCAGCTGGCCACACCACGGTCACACTGGCGAGGAAGACATGGCGAGCATCCGCAGGCGCAAGGGCAAGTGGCAGGCGCAGGTCCGCAGGCAGGGCCACCCGCAACTCGCACGATCATTCATCCATAGGCGCGACGCCGAGGCGTGGGCACGGCAAGCCGAAGCCGAACTCGACAGGGCCGCGCTGCCGGTGGACCCACGCAAGCTGAAGGCGCTGACCTTCGGTGAGCTGCTGGAGCGCTACGCAGCCGAGGTCACGCCGAGGAAGCGCGGCGCCTATGCAGAGATGTCCCGGGTGCGGCTCCTGCGCGCTGCCTCCATCTACCGGGTCGGCCTGGCGCAGCTCACTGCGACACACATCGAGGACTATCTGCGTCGGCGGCAGAACACGGTCTGCGGCGAGACTGCACGCAAGGACGGCATCCTCATCCGCCAGGTGATTGCCTCCGCCAGCCGGCTCTGGGGCATCAAACTGGGGAGCAACCCCGCGCTGCAGGTGACGCTACCGCCGCCCAGCAACCCGCGTACCCGCCGCCTCACGCCATCCGACCAAGAGAAGCTCCTGCAGGCACTCGTGCGGACCCGCTCGCCCTTCGTCGCCTCCGCCATAGACCTCGCCCTCCACACGGGCATGCGTCGCGGCGAACTGCTTGCAGCCCGCTGGTCCGACCTCGACATGGAGCAGCGGACCCTTCGCCTCACGATGACCAAGAACGGGCATCCCCGCACCATCCCGCTGGCACCTGAGGCCATGGCGACAATCGAAGCGCTGCGGTCCCTCAGTCGAGGGGAGAGGATTCTTCCCATCAGCGCCAATGCGCTGCGCCTTGCCTGGGAACGCCTGAAGCGGCGCGCGGGCATCCAAGACCTGCGCTTCCACGACCTGCGCCACGAGGCCATCAGCCGCCTCTTCGAGAGGGGCCTCAACGTGCCGGAGGTGGCGGTGATGTCGGGCCACCGCGATCCCCGGATGCTCTTCCGCTACACCCACCCGCGCCCCGAGGACATCGCCCGCAAGCTGGCGCAGAACTCTT
>VGDA01000457.1 GCA_016869915.1 Alphaproteobacteria bacterium | reverse complement strand
CCAATCCAGCACGCCGACAGCGCGCCCGCGCCCCAGGCGAGGCGGCGCGCCAGCGGCGCGGGGGCCAGCGGCGCGGGCGCCTCGGGCCGCCGCGGGGCCGGCCCCGCGGGCGGGAGGACGACGACCTTGTCGCGCTGTTCCACGTTGGCCATGGGCTCAGTCCTTGTCCTTCTGCGGGGGGGGGGATGTGGTCGTCAGGCCGCGCGCCGGCGGCGGACGAGGCCGAGGATCTCGTCGGCCGCGCGCGGGATGTTGGTGCCGGGCCCGTAGATCGCCGCGACGCCGGCGGCGACGAGCGGCTCGTAGTCCTGCGGCGGGATCACGCCGCCGCACACGACCACCACGTCGCCCGCGCCCTGCGCGCGCAGCGCCTCGAGCAGCTTTGGCACGAGGGTCTTGTGGCCCGCGGCCTGCGACGACACGCCGACGACATGGACGTCGTTCTCGATCGCCTGGCGCGCGGCGTCCTCCGGCGTCTGGAAGAGCGGGCCCACGTCGACGTCGAAGCCGATGTCGGCGAAGGCGGTCGCGATGACCTTGGCGCCGCGGTCGTGGCCATCCTGGCCGAGCTTGACCACCAGCATGCGCGGCCGGCGCCCTTCCTCCGCGGCGAAGGCCTCGACGTCGCGCCGGATGCGCTCGAAGCCCTCGTCGCCGTCATAGGCCGCGCCGTAGATCCCGGTCACCGAGCGGATCACCGCGCGGTGGCGGGTGTAGACCTTCTCGAGCGCGTCGGAGACCTCGCCCACCGTGGCGCGGCGTCGCATGGCCTCGACCGAGAGCTCGAGGAGGTTGCCCTCGCCCGTGGACGCGGCCGCGGCGAGAGCGTCGAGCGACGCGCGGCACGCGGCCGCGTCGCGGCCGGCGCGCACCCGGGCAAGCCTGGCGACCTGCGCCTCGCGCACGGCGCTGTTGTCGATGTCGCGGACCTCGACCTCGGTCCGCTCGGCGGGCTGGTAGCGGTTCACGCCGACGATCGTCTCCTCGCCGCGGTCGATGCGGGCCTGGCGGCGCGCCGCAGCCTCCTCGATGCGCAGCTTCGGCATGCCGGATTCGACGGCCTTCGTCATGCCGCCGATCGCCTCGACCTCGTCGATCAGCTTCATCGCCTCGGCGGCGATCGAATGGGTCAGGTGCTCGACGTAGTAGCTGCCGGCCAGCGGGTCGACGACGCGCGGGATGCCGGTCTCCTCGGCGATGATCAGCTGCGTGTTGCGGGCGATGCGCGCCGAGAAGGGCGTGGGCAGGGCCAGCGCCTCGTCGAAGGAGTTGGTGTGCAGCGACTGCGTGCCGCCGAGCACGGCGGCCATCGCCTCGACCGTGGTGCGCACGATGTTGTTGTAGGGATCCTGCTCGGTCAGCGACACGCCCGAGGTCTGGCAATGCGTGCGCAGGCTCAGGCTCTCAGCCTTGCGCGGGCCGAACGGCGCCATCAGCCGCGCCCAGAGCAGGCGCGCGGCGCGCAGCTTCGCGACCTCCATGAAGAAGTTCATTCCAATCGCGAAGAAGAAGCTGAGGCGCGGCGCGAAGGCGTCGACGTCGAGGCCGCGGGCCCTGGCGGCGCGCACGTATTCGAGGCCGTCGGCGAGCGTGAAGGCGAGTTCCTGCACGCAGGTCGCCCCGGCCTCCTGCATGTGGTAGCCGCTGATCGAGATCGAGTTGAACTTCGGCATGTGCCGCGCCGTGTAGGCGATGATGTCCGCGACGATCCGCATCGAGGGCGCGGGCGGGTAGATGTAGGTGTTGCGGACCATGAACTCCTTGAGGATGTCGTTCTGGATCGTCCCCGAGAGCCTCGCGCGGTCGACGCCCTGCTCCTCGCCCGCGACGACGAAGCCCGCGAGCACCGGCAGCACCGCGCCGTTCATGGTCATCGACACGCTCATGCGGTCGAGCGGGATGCCGTCGAAGAGGATCTTCATGTCCTCGACGGAATCGATCGCGACGCCCGCCTTGCCGACGTCGCCGACGACATGCGGGTGGTCGCTGTCGTAGCCGCGATGCGTGGCGAGGTCGAAGGCGACCGAGAGGCCCATCTGCCCGTTGCGCAGCCCCTCCTTGTAGAAGCGGTTCGATTCCTCGGCGGTGGAGAAGCCCGCGTACTGGCGGATCGTCCACGGGCGGTTGGCGTACATCGTCGCGCGCGGGCCGCGCACGAAGGGCGCGAAGCCGGGCATGCCGCCGAGATGCGACAGACCCTCGAGGTCGGCCGCCGTGTAGAGCGGCTTGACGACGATGCCCTCGGGCGTCGTCCAGGCGAGGCTCTCCGGCGCGGCGCCCTTGAGGTCGGCGCGCGCGAGCGTCTCCCAGTCGGCGAATGATTTCGGCGCAAAGGTCATGGCGGCGCGACTCCAGTCTGGCGGCGGAGTCTAGCGCGAGTCGCGGAATCGATCCCGCGCCGCGCGGCGGATCGCCTCACCAGCGCAGGGACGGGATCGCCCAGGTGGGCCGCGCCGCGTGCCCGGCGAGCATGGCGTCGAGTCGCGCCGGGTCCGGCATCTCGCCCATGCGCAGCCCGTGGGCCTCGCCATGGACGCCGCCGGGGATCAGCGCGCAGTCGATCCCGGCCGCGTTGGCGCCCGCGATGTCGGTGAGCAGGCCGTCGCCCACGCAGAGCACCCGCGCGCGCGGCGGGCTGCCGAGGAGGGCGAGCGCGGCCTCGTAGACCGCGCCATGCGGCTTGCCGTGGTAGAGCACCCGTCCGCCGAGTTGCTCGTAGCGCTGCGCGATCAGGCCCGCGCAGACGAGCCGTGCGACGCCACGCATCACCCAGAGGTCCGGGTTGGCGCAGAGCATGGGCAGGTGCCGCGCGGCGAAGGCGGCGAGCAGGTCCTCGTGCGCCCGGAGCGGCGCGAGGTCCTCGCGCGGGCCGGTGCAGAGCACGAAGTCGGCCGCCCCGACATCCTCGGTGCGGATCGCCGCGCCCTCGTCGAAGATGGTCACGTCGCGCGCCGGCCCAAGATGGAAGCCGACCTTGCCCAGCGCGGCGTGGGCGGCGTCGGCGCGCGCGCGCAGGGCCCGCCAGGCGGATTCGCCAGAGCTGAGCACGACGTCGTAGAGCTCGCCGCCGATGCCCATGCGTGCCAGCATCTCGAGCACCGGCGCGACGCGGCGCGGCACGTTCGAGAGCATGAGGACGCGCCGCCCCGAGGCGCGCATGGCGGCCAACGCC
>VGDA01000456.1 GCA_016869915.1 Alphaproteobacteria bacterium | reverse complement strand
GTCGAATCGCCGGGGGGGGGGGGACGGATCGGATGTGCGACACGATGGCGGCGCTCGGCCGCGCGAGCGCGACGGGGCACGCGCTCCTCGCCAAGAACAGCGACCGCGAGCGCAACGAGGCGCAGTTCCTCGAGATTCTGCCCGCGCGCGACCATGGCGCCGGCGCGCGGCTGCGCGCCACCTACCTCTCCATCCCGCAGGCGCGCCGCACCCATGCGGTGCTGCTCTCGCGGCCCTTCTGGATCTGGGGCGCGGAGATGGGCGCCAACGAGCACGGCGTGGCGATCGGCAACGAGGCCGTGCATCCGCGGCTCAGGCCGCAGCGCAGGCCCGCGCTGATCGGCATGGACCTGCTGCGCCTGGGCCTCGAGCGCGGCGCGAGCGCGCGCGAGGCGGTGGACGTCATCACCGCGCTGCTCGGCGAGTTCGGCCAGGGCGGGAACTGCAGCCACCTGTCGCGGCGCTGGTACGACAATTCCTTCATCGTCGCCGACGCGCGCGAGGCCTTCGTGCTGGAGACCGTGGGCCGCCACTGGGCGGTCGAGCAGGTCTCCGGCGCGCGCGCCATCTCGAACACCTACACGATCGGCACGCGGCGCAGCGCCGAGAGCCCCGGCCTCGACGCCTTCGCGAAGGCGCAGGGCTGGTGGGACGGGCGCGGCGCGCTCGACTTCGCCGCCGCAGTCACCAGCCCCGCCAATCCCGGCCTGCCGGGCGCGCTGTCGCGCTGCGCGCGCTCGCAGGAGCGCCTCGCGCGCGACCTCAGGCGCATCGACGCGCTGGCGATGATGGCCAACCTGCGCGACCACGGCGCCGCCGCCGAGGGCCGCGCCGACTTCCATCCGCAGGACCTGACCGGTCCGACCGTCTGCATGCATGCCGGCGACCGCAAACGCATGGGCCAGAGCGTCGGCTCGCTGGTCAGCGACCTGCGCGCGCGCGGCGCCGCGCACTGGGTGACCGCGGCCTCCGCGCCCTGCACCGCGATCTTCCGCCCGGTCTTCATGGACGCGGCGCTGCCGCCGCAGGGGCCGGTGCCCGGCGACCGCGACGACCGCACGACGCGCTGGTGGGCGCACGAGGCGCTGCATCGCGGAGTGATTGCCGGCGACTACGCGCGGTTCATGGCGGGCTTCGCCGAGTCGCGCGACGCGCTCGAGGCGCGCTTCGCCGCGCGCGTCGAGGAGGTGGTCGAGAAGCCGGGCCGCGCCGGCGCCGCCGCGCGCGCGCGGCTCGCGGCGGCGTGCTGGCGCGAGGCCGATCGCGAGGAGGCGCGCTGGCGCGCGCGCCTGCCCCGCTTCGCCGCCTTCGCGACGCGGCCCGGCTATCGTCGCAGCTGGGAGCGCTTCGCGGCGCTGGCGCGCTGAAGCCGCGCCGCCTCGTCAGCCGCGCAGGGATTCGAGCACGGCCAATGCGGCAGCCGCCAGGGGGCGCGACTTGCGGCTGGAGAGATCGATCTGGACGATGACGCTCTGCGAGGAGGCGACATGGCGCCCGTCCTGGAACAGCGCCTGCCCGAGCGTGACCGAGCTGCGGCCGATGGCGACGACGCGCGTCCCGATGTCGACCTTGCCGGGCCACGGGATCTCCGCGGCGAAGTCGATCGCCAGCCTGGCGATCACGAAGCCGCAACCGGGCGCGGCCAGCGGTTCGGGGCGGTGGTACAGGAGTTCGACGCGCCCCGTCTCGAAGAACGTGGCGAAGGTGGCGTTGTTGGCGTGGCCGAGCATGTCCGTGTCGGCGTAGCGCAGCTTGTCGAAGCTGAGGTGGGGGAAATCGCCCAGCTGGGGACTTTGCGACATCGGATCCGGCTCCGGCGTGAAAAGGACGTCAGCGCAGCGCGGCGCCGAAGGCCTCGAAGAGCGCGCGGTTGATGAAGTTGGTCTGCGGGTCGTACTCGGCGTGCCACTGCACGCCGAGCGCGAAGCCGCGCGCGCCCTCGATGCGGATCGCCTCGGCCGTGCCGTCCTCCGCGACGCCCTCGACCACGACGCGCGCGCCGGGCGCGAGGATTCCCTGCCCGTGCAGCGAGTTCACGCGGATCGTCTCGCGCCCGTAGAGGCCGGCGAAGGTCCCGCCGGGGACCAGCCTCACCTCGTGGCGGTCGGCGAAGATGACCTCCGGGTCGGGATGGATCTCGCCCGTCGGCAGGCGCGGCATGCGGTGGTTCATGCGCCCGGGCAGCTCGCGGATCTCCGGGTGGAGCGAGCCGCCGAAGGCGACGTTCATCTCCTGGAAGCCGCGGCAGATGCCGAGCACCGGCACGCCGCGCTCGACGCAGGCGCGCACCAAGGGCAGCGCGACCGCGTCGCGGTCCTCGTCGTAGGGCTCGTGGGCGGGATGCGGCGCGACGCCGAAATGCGCCGGGTGGACATTCGCGCGCGCGCCGGTGAGCAGGATGCCATCGACCGCGTCGAGCAGCGCGTCGATCTCGGTCACGCCGGGCACGCCGGGGAAGATCAGCGGCAGCGCCCCCGCGACGTCGGCGATTGCGCGCAGGTTGCGCTGCCCCGCCATCTGGACGTCGAATCGGTTCTCGATGCGGTGCGCGTTGGCGATCACGCCGACGATCGGTTTCGTCATTCCTGGTCCGGGCCCATGCGCTTGCTGGTCGCGCAGGTTAGAACAACTCGGCCGAATTCTCTCCAGCGCAGAATTCCGGTGGAATTCCGCGCTGGGGAGGGTTCTTGCTAGGCTGCCGCCTTCGACCAGGGGGATCGAGACCATGGCCCGGACCGCACTGCCCTTCCGCACCGCCACCAGCCTCGCCGCCGCGCTGCGGGCGCGACGCATCTCGTCGGTCGAGCTGCTCGAGCTCTACCTGGCGCGCGTGAAGGCGCACAACCCGCGCCTCAACGCGGTGATCGAGCTCGCCGCGCCGCGCGCGCGGCGCAAGGCGCGCGAGGCGGACAAGGCGCTGGCGCGCGGCGCGCGTGGCCGGCCGCTGCTCGGCGTGCCGATGACGATCAAGGAGAGCTTCGACGTCGCGGGCATGCGCACGAGCTGGGGCGACCCAGCGCTGAAGGACAATGTCGCGCGCCAGGACGCGCTCGCCGTGCAGCGGCTCGAGGCGGCGGGCGCCATCGTCTTCGGCAAGACCAACGTGCCGCTGATGCTCGCCGACTGGCAGAGCTTCAACGCGATCCACGGCACGACGAACAACCCCTGGGACCTCGCGCG
>VGDA01000455.1 GCA_016869915.1 Alphaproteobacteria bacterium | reverse complement strand
TCTTCACGCCGGTCGGCACCGCGATGACCATGGTCGCGGCGACGAAATAGGCGCGCGTGTCGACGTCGAGGCCGACCGTGTACATGTGGTGCGCCCAGACGACGAAGCCGACGAAGCCGATCGCCACCATCGCGTAGGCCATGCCGAGATAGCCGAAGACGGGCTTCCTCGAGAATGTCGACACGACATGGCTGATGATGCCGAAGGCCGGCAGGATCATGATGTACACCTCGGGGTGCCCGAAGAACCAGAAGAGGTGCAGGAAGAGGACCGGGTCGCCGCCGCCCTCGGGACGGAAGAAGGCCGTGCCGAAGTTGCGGTCGGTGAGCAACATCGTGATCGCGCCGGCGAGCACCGGCAGGGAGAGCACGAGCAGGAAGGCGGTGATGAGCATCGCCCAGAGGAAGAGCGGCATGCGGTGCATCGTCATGCCGGGCGCGCGCATGTTGAAGATCGTGGTGATGAAGTTGATCGCGCCGAGGATCGAGGACGCGCCCGCGACGTGCAGCGACAGGATCGCCATGTCGATGGCGGGGCCGGGATGGAACTGCCCGCTGGAGAGCGGCGGGTAGACCGTCCAGCCGACGCCCGCGCCGCCGCCGAGCACGGCCGAGCCGAGCAGGAGCAGGAAGGCGACGGGGAGAAGCCAGAAGCTGATGTTGTTCATGCGCGGGAACGCCATGTCGGGCGCTCCGCACATAAGCGGGATGAACCAGTTGCCGAAGCCGCCGATCAGCGCCGGCATCACGACGAAGAACACCATGATCAGGCCGTGCGCCGTGACCACCATGTTCCACTGGTGGCCGTCGGCGAAGTACTGCATCCCCGGGGACTGCAGTTCCATGCGCATCCAGACCGAGAAGGCGCCGCCGATGAGCGCGGCGAATATCGAGAACACCAGGTACATCGTCCCGATGTCCTTGTGGTTCGTCGAATAGGCCCAGCGGCGCCAGCCGCCCGGGTAGTGGCCGTGGTGGTCGTCGTGGTGGTCGTTATGCGCGTGGGCGGCGTTTGCCATCGTGGTCTTCCTTCAAGGGGCCGGCGCGGAAGCCGGCGCTCGGGGATGCTCGGGAATCTGGATCGTCAATCGGCCGAGGCGATGGCCAGCGGGCGCGGCGCGGCGTTGTCGGCGAACTTCACCTTCGCCTCCTCGAGCCACCGCTGGAACTTCTCCTTCGACACGGCCTCGATCGCGATCGGCATGTAGGCGTGGTCGGTGCCGCAGATCTGGTTGCACTGGCCGTAGTAGATGCCCTCCTTCTCGACCTGGAACCAGGTCTCGTTCAGGCGGCCAGGCACCGAGTAGATCTGCACGGCGAGCGACGGGATGAAGAACGAGTGCAGGACGTCGGCGCCGGCGACGAGCGTGCGGATGGTCGCGCCGACCGGCACGACGAGGCGGTTGTCGACCTCGAGCAGGCGCGGCTCGCCGGCGGGCTTGCCGTCCTTGTCGCGCACGATGCGGCTGTCGATCACGAAGGTCCCGTGGTCGGGATACTCGTACTGCCAGTACCACTGGCGCCCCGTGACCTTGATGGTCATGTCCGGGTTCACGGCGCGGTCCTGCTTGTAGAGCAGGCGGAAGCTCGGGATCGCGATCACGACCAGGATCACGATCGGGACCACCGTCCACAGCACCTCGATCGTCGTGTTGTGCGTGGTACGCGAGGGCGTCGGGTTCCTCGCCGCGCTGAAGCGCGACATCGTGTAGAGCAGCAGGGCCAGCACGAAGAGCGTGATCACCGTGATGATCGGCAGCAGCATCGCGTCGTGGAACCAGGCGATGTCGTGCTTGATCGGCGAGGCGCCGGGCTGCAGGCCCAGCCCCCACGGCACGGGTTGGCCCGCCTGGGCGGCCTGGATCGAGGCGGCCGCCGAGAGGGCGATCGCTGCAGCGCGAGACATCCAACGCATGGGCTCTATCCGTGTTGTCGTTACTCATGGCGAACGAGAGATCGCCCGCGGGTCGCGCGGCCCTCTCGCCCCGTTCTGCGCCGAATCGCGCGAAAGCCGGCACGAATCATTGCCTTAGCTTCCGGCGTCCCCGGCTGGAACGGAGCGGAACCTACACCAGCGTCGTCGGGATTCTCAACGCCGGCAAGATATGGAGCCACCGCATCCCGCCGCCGGCCCGCGACCCGCGACCGTTTGTCGCAAGGTCGCGCGCGCCGCGCCGCGGCGCCTCCGCGAGCCGGGCTGAAATCCGCCGCACATCCCACTAGGTTACGGCTTCCCGTCCCGACAGGAACCCAACCCCCATGAGCGCCCTCGCCCAGACCGACGACATCTTCTTCGCCCGCGGCGGCCTCGACCAGGCGGCCCTGCGCCGCCAGGTCGACGAGGCGCTGGCCGGCACGGACGACGGCGAGGCCTATCTCGAGTACCGGCAGTCGGAAGCGCTGGCCTTCGACGACGGGCGGCTAAAGAGCGCCTCCTTCGACACCAGCCAGGGCTTCGGCCTGCGCGCGGTGGCCGGGGAGAGCGTCGGCTACGCCCACTCCACCGAACTCTCGAACGCCGCCGTGGCGCGCGCCGCGGCGACGGTGCGGGCGGTCAGGGCCGGCCATTCCGGCACCGTCGCCGAGGCGCCCGCCGGCACCAACCGCCACCTCTACACCGACGCCAACCCGCTCGGCCTGATGTCGTTCGAGGCCAAGGTGGCCCTGCTGGCGGAGATGGACGCCTATGCCCGCGCGCGCGACCCGCGCGTGCGCCAGGTGATGGCCAGCCTCGCGGGCGAGTGGCAGGCGATCCAGATCCTGCGCGCTGGCGGCCAGCGCCTGGCCGACATCCGCCCGCTGGTCCGGCTCAACGTCTCGGTCGTCGTCGGCGATGGCGACAGGCAGGAGACCGGCAGCTACGGCACCGGCGGCCGCTTCGCCTTCGAGCGGGTCGTGTCGCCGGAGCGCTGGCGCGAGGCAGTAGACGAGGCGCTGCGCCAGGCGCTCGTGAACCTGGGCTCCGTCCCCGCCCCCGCCGGCGAGATGCAGGTCGTGCTCGGGCCGGGCTGGCCGGGCATCCTCCTGCACGAGGCGATCGGCCACGGCCTCGAGGGCGATTTCAACCGCAAGAAGACCTCCGCCTTCTCCGGCCTGATGGGCCAGCGCATCGCGAGCGAGGGCGTGACGGTCGTCGACGACGGCACCATCGCCGACCGCCGCGGCTCGCTCGGCATCGACGACGAG
>VGDA01000454.1 GCA_016869915.1 Alphaproteobacteria bacterium | reverse complement strand
CGTGCCGATGGAGGACATCAACCTCCACTTCACCGGCGACTTCCACGCCATCACGACCGCGCACAACCTGCTCGCGGCGATGGTCGACAACCATGTCTACTGGCGCGGCGAGCCCTCGATCGACCCGCGGCGGATCACCTGGCCGCGCGTCCTCGACATGAACGACCGCTCGCTGCGCGACACGGTCACCGGCCTCGGCGGCCCGGCGCTGGGCGTGCCGCGCGAGGCGCGCTTCGACATCACGACCGCGTCGGAGGTGATGGCGATCCTGTGCCTGTCGCGCGACCTCGAGGACCTTCAGGCGCGGCTGTCGCGCATCATCGTCGCGGAGACCTTCGACCGGAAGCCGGTGACCGCCGCCGACGTGAAGGCGGTGGGCTCGATGGCGGTGCTGCTGCGCGACGCGATCAAGCCGAACCTCGTCCAGACGCTGGAGAACAACCCCGCCTTCATCCATGGCGGCCCCTTCGCGAACATCGCGCATGGCTGCAACTCGATCATCGCCACCGAGGCGGCCCTGCGCCTCGGCGAGTTCGTGGTGACCGAGGCCGGCTTCGGCGCCGACCTCGGCGCCGAGAAGTTCATGGACATCAAGTGCCGCATGGCGGGCCTCGCGCCGTCGGCGGTGGTGATCGTCGCGACCGTCCGGGCGCTGAAGCTGCAGGGCGGCGCCGACGCGCGGAACCTGAAGCACGAGGACCTTGCCGCGCTCGGGCGCGGCATGGCGAACCTCGAGCGCCACATCGAGAACGTCAGCAAGTTCGGCGTGCCGCCGCTCGTCGCCATCAACCGCTTCGCGACCGACAGCGAGGCCGAGCTGCGCTTCGTCGAGGAGGCCTGCCGCAAGGCCGGCACGCGGGCCTTCCTGTGCGAGCACTGGGCGAAGGGCGGGGCCGGCGCCGAGGGGCTGGCGCACGCCGTCGCGGAGGCGGCGTCCTCCGGCGCATCTTCCTTCCGCACGCTCTACCCCGACGACATGCCGCTGCTGTCGAAGATCGAGACGGTCGCGCGCGAGATCTACCGCGCGGGCTCCGTCTCGGCGCCGGAATCGGTGCGCCAGCGCCTCGCGGCCTTCGAGGCGGCGGGCTTCGGCCACGTGCCGGTCTGCATCGCCAAGACGCAGTCGAGCTTCTCGAGCGACCCGACCAAGCTCGGCGCGCCGACAGGCCACGTGCTCGCGATCCGCGAGGCGCGGCTGGCGGCGGGCGCCGGCTTCGTGGTCGCGGTCTGCGGCGACCTGCAGACCATGCCGGGCCTGCCGAAGGTCCCGGCGGCCCACGCGATCGGGCTCGACGCGCAGGGCATGGTCGAAGGCCTGTCCTGAGCGGGGCAGGAGCGGCGAGGCATGCCCGGGGCGCTCCACGCGCTCGACCTCTGGTCGATGGGCACGACGGTGGTCGCCGCCGCGCTTTCCTGCGCCGCGCTGGTCGTTGCGGCGTCGCGCTGGCGGCCGCTGCGCGACTGGCTCGTCGCGCGCGTCGACTTCCCGCCGATGCTGCCCTCGCTCGTGGGCACGCTCTTCGCGCTGCTGGCGTCGTTCCTGGCCAGCGCAGTGTGGACGAACGACGACCGCGCCCATGACGCGGTCGCCGCCGAGGCGCGGGCGATCACGGCGGCGGGTGTCTTCCTGCGCGCCCTGCCGGGCGAGGAGGCCGGCGTCGCGCTGCGCCTGCTCTCCGACTATGTCGGCGAGGCCGCGGACTCCGAGTGGCCAGCGATGGCGGCCGGCGGCGAGAGCGGGCGCGCGCGCGCCCTGCTGCTCGAGATCAAGGTCGCCGCGCTGCGGATCGCCTCGACGTCGCTGCGCGAGATCGCGACCCATCGCGAGGCTGTCGAGGCGCTCGACTAGGTCGCGGAGGCGCGCGCTCGGCGCCTGCAGGTCGCGCGGTTGCGCATCAGCCCGATGAAGTGGTTCGGCGTCGTGTCGCTCGGCGCGATGACGCTGCTCGGGATCGCCGTCGTCTCGGTGCGCGACTGGCGCAGCCAGGCCCTCGCCACGGGGCTCTTCGCGATCGCCGCCGCGCTGGCGCTCTTCGTCGTGCTGGCGCACGACCAACCCTTCGTCGGCCCCAACGCGGCCGATCCCGGGCCGCTCAGGGACGCGCTGGCGTCCGTGCGGCGCTGACCGCTCGCGGGCCGTCGCGCCGGCAGCGGTCCGAGCAATAGAGGACGCGCTCCCAATCGCGCTCCCACTTCTTGCGCCAGGCGAAGGGGCGCTGGCAGGCGGCGCAGGGCTTCGTCGGCAGGTCGGACTTGCGGCGCATCTTCATGCGGCGCAGCGTCCCCGTGCGCAGAGCGTGGCCACCACGCGCACGCGATGGCGCGCGACGACCCGGTACGCGGCCTCGGCCAGGGCCATCGCGCCCGGGATTCCGCGCAGCGCGCGCGCCAGCAGGCGCCAGCGTGGCAGGCACGACCATATCTCAGCGAAGGCGCGCGCGCCGGAGAGCACCGCGCCGTCGGCGCGCCTGACATGCAGGCGGGCGAGGGCCTGCGCCTGGTCGATGCCGATCGCGGCCAGCGGCGCGGGGTCGGCCGCGATGTCGGCGAAGGCCAGCAGGCCGGCGCGGTCGCGCGCGGCGTAGTGGGCGATCTCCCTCCGGCAGAGGGGGCATGCGCCGTCGTAGAAGACGGTGGCGCGCGTCATGGTCGTCATGCGCGAGATGATAGGGCCGGCCCGCCCCGCGTCCAGCGCCCGCCACCCGTCGTCGTTGTCGCTGGCGGGCGCGCGAGGCTAGATTGCACGCCGGGTCGCGCAACCGCCGCAAGCGCCCAGGGAGAGAAGACATGGCCGACGATTCCCACAGCTACGACACGCGGAAGTACAAGCTGCGCTCGAACGCATGGCTGGCGCGGCAGGACCGCGACGGCTTCGCGCGCCGCAGCTGGATGAAGAACCAGGGCCGCGTCGACCACCTGTTCGACGGCCGCCCGGTGATCGGCATCTGCAACACCTGGTCCGAGTTCACGCCCTGCAACGGCCATTTCCGCCAGATCGCTGAATACGTGAAGCGCGGCGTCTACGAGATGGGCGGCTTCCCGCTCGAGTTCCCGGTGATGAGTCTGTCGGAGATCCTGCTCCGCCCGACCGCGATGCTCTACCGCAACCTCGCCTCGATGGACGTCGAGGAGTCGATCCGCGGCCAGCCGATGGACGGCGTGATCCTGCTCACGGGCTGCGACAAGACC
>VGDA01000453.1 GCA_016869915.1 Alphaproteobacteria bacterium | reverse complement strand
CGCCCATCACCTGCCACCATTCCATCGGCGTCGCGCGGCTCTGGTGCGTGCCCATCACCAGCGTGCCCAGCCCGCCGCCCGCGAAGGCGAAGTCGACATGCAGCAGCAGCCGGCCCGGCGACAGCTCGTGGCGGCGCGCGCGGATCTCCGCGGGCCTGCCCATGAGGTGCGGCACGAGGTCGAGGTAGTGCACGCAATGATGCAGGTAGAAGCCCGTGTAGTCGGGATCGCGCTCGAAATAGGTCGGCGCGGTCATGTACTCGCCGAGGAAGCTCGCCCGCGCGCCGAAGCCGCGCGCGTGGTTGATGGCGATGCGGTTGGCGGTGCTGAAGCGCTTCATGAAGCCGACGACGACCGGCTTGCCCGCGCGCGCGGCGGCCGTCGCGATGGCGCGCGCGTCCTCCGCGTTCCTTCCCGGCGGCTTCTCCATGAAGACGGGGAGGCCGCGCCCGAGCGCCGCGATGGAGAGGTCGCGATGCTGCAGCGGCCCGACCGCCATGCCGACCGCGTCGATGCCGCCGGCATCGAGCAGGCGCATCGGGTCGGCGAAGCGGCGCGCCTCCGGCACGCCATGGCGGCGGCCGATCACGTCCAGCCGCTCCGCGTCGATGTCGCACAGCGCGGCGATCTCGACTTCGAGGCGCGCCAGCTGCGGCAGCAGCATCTCGCCGGCGTGGCGGCCGCAGCCGATCCAGCCGATCCTCACCGCCCCCTCCATGCGGTCTCCAGCGCCGCGCGCAGGAAGGCGGCGCTGGTGCGCAGCTCCGCGTCCTCGTCGCGCGCCGGCGCGCGCCACTGCGCGAGCGGCACGCCGGGCCGCTCGTCGTCGCGGCGGAAGGGCTCGAGCGTGACCGGGCCGCGATAGCCCGCGTCGGCGATCGCGCGCGCGATCGCCGTCCAGTCGAGATGGCCGGTGCCGACGAAGCCGCGATGGTTCTCGTTGGCCTGGAAATGGACGAGGCGCGCGCCCGCCATGCGGATCGCCGCGGGGATGTCCGCGTCCTCCATGTTCATGTGGAACGTGTCGAGCATGACGCCGAGCGCGGGCGAGCCGACCTCCTCGACCAGCGCCAGGCCGTGGCGCGTGGTGTTGGCGACGTCGGTCTCGAAGCGGTTGAGCGGCTCGAGGCCGAGCACGACGCCGTTGCCGGCGGCGAAGGCCGCCGCCTCGCGCAGCCCGGCGACCACGCGCGCCACGCGCCGCGCGCGCCGCGCCTCGTCGACCGGCGCCGGGGCGCGGCCAGCGAACACCAGCGGCGCGCCATAGAGCGGCCCGCCCACGATCGACGCGCCGAGGGCGCGCGCGACCTCGACGCAGGTCTTGAGGTAGGCGACGCCGGCGCGATGGGCGGCGTCGTCCTCCGAGGCGAGGTCGCGCTGCAGGTTCACGCGCGCGGCGAGGACGACGGAGAGGCCCGCGGCGGCGAGCGTGCCGCGCGTCGCGTCGAGGTCGAGCTCGCCAGGCTCGGGCACGAGCAGTTCCACGAAGTCCATGCCGGCCGCCTTCATGCGCGGCAGCATGGCGAGCTGCATCGTGCCGAAGGGGCGCGCGTAGAACATCGAGATGACGCCGATGGCGTTCGCTTGCATGGCGCGGTTCCCCCGGATGCGTTGCAGGTCAGGCGGCGAGGATGTCGCGCAGGTAGCGCGCGGCGCGCAGCAGGCTCGCCATCGCGGCTGGTTCCTCGCGCGTCTGCTGCATGCAGCCATGGAGGACGCCGGGCACGAGGTCGATCTCCGCCGGCGTGCCGGCATGGGCGAGGCGCGCCGCCATCTCCAGCGTGTCGTCGAGCAGCGGGTCGAGCCCGGCCGCGTTGAGGAAGAGCCGGGGCAGGCCGCGCAGGTCGGCGCGCAGCGGCGCGGCGAGGGCGGTCGTGTGCTCGGGCAGCGCGCCGAGATGGTTGCGCCAGTACCAGCGCATGCGCTCGGTCGACAGGCCGAAGGCGCCGCCGCCGAAGCGGCGATGGCTCGGCGTGTCGTGCATCGGCGCGTAGCAGCCATAGAAGAGGACGGCGCCCGCGGGCAGCGCGCCGCCGGCGTCGCGCAGCGCCAGCATGGCGGAGAGCGCGATGTTGGCGCCGGCGGAATCGCCGCCCAGCGCGAGGCGCGAAACGTCGAGGCCGCGCGCCGCGCCCTCGCGGCGCAGCCACGCGATGGTCGCGATCGTGTCGTCCATGCCGGCGGGGAAGGGGTGTTCCGGCGCGAGGCGGTAGTCGATGCCGAGGACGGCGGCGCCGCTCTCGCGCGCGAGCAGCCGCGTGAAGCGGTCGTGGGAGTCGACGCTGCCGAAGGTCCAGCCGCCGCCATGGGCATAGAGCAGCACCGGCAGGCGCTTCGCCGCCGACGGGCGGTAGAGCCGCGCGCGCATCGCCTGGCCTTCGGCCGGGATGGGGAATTCCTCGACCGCGGCGAGTTCGACCACCGACGCGTTCCAGTAGGCGTTGTTGGAATGGAACAGGGCGCGCGCCTCGGCGATCGGCATCGCCGACCAGTCGATCGCGGGCGCGGCGCGCAGCCGCGCGAGGATCGCGCCGGTCTCGCGCGTGACGAAGGCTTCCGGACCGGTGTGCTGCATGCGTCTCCCCCGATGGCGGCGAGACCGTGGATCCGGCCGCGCGGCATGTAAAGCGTCGCCGGCTTGCCGTCGCCGCTAGCGATACACTATAACATCGGCATGGATCCGCCCCCCCGCGACGGGCACGGCGCCGCGCGTGGCGGCGCCAGCCATGGCGAGCATCACGCGCATTCCCACTCCCATTCCCACGGGCGCGCGCCCGGGCATGCGCATGGCGCGGACCACGGCCACGGCCATGCGCTTGCCCATCCCCATGCCGCCGCCGGCGACCGCGCGACGGTCTTCGCGTCGTCCGCCGCGTCCCGGCTCGCGCTCGCTTGCGGGCTGTCGCTGGTCCTCTGGGCCGCCGTCTGGTTGGCGCTCGCGCGATGATCGTCCTCGACGACCTGACCCTCGCGCATGAGCGCCATCCTGCCGTCCATCATCTCAGCGGCAGGTTCGATGACGGCTCGCTCACCGCGATCGTGGGCCCGAACGGCGCCGGCAAGTCGACGCTGCTGCGCGCGCTCGCCGGCGCGCATCGCCCCTCCGGCGGCTCGCTCGACCTCGGCGGCCTGGGCCCGCGCGACATCGCCTACCTGCCGCAGCAGGCCGCGCTCGACCGGCCCTTCCCGA
>VGDA01000452.1 GCA_016869915.1 Alphaproteobacteria bacterium | reverse complement strand
GGGGGCGGATTTAAACCCCCCCCCCCCCCCGATGCCCGCGCAGGTGGTAGCGTCCCGGATTGCCAGACGCCTCGCGGAAGGCAAGGCCGGAAGGGCAGGACCGCATGGCCGAAGCCACGACGCTGGCGCTCGACGAGGAATATCGCGGCGCGCTGGCGGAACTCCTCGACTTCGCGATCGAGATCGCGGGGGCGGATTTCGCCGATATCCGCCTCGTCGATCCGGCGTCGGGGCGGTTGCACCTCGTGGTGCAGCGCGGCTTTCCCGCGCAATGGGCGCGGTTCTGGGCCGCGCCTTCGCCCGGCCCCGGGGCCTGCCTCCTCGCGTTCCAGCACGGCGCGCGCATCGTCGTCGAGGACATCGACCGCGAGGCGTCGCTCGCCGGCCTCGCGTCGACCGACCTCCTGCGCAGCCTCGGCGTGCGCAGCCTCCAGCCGACGCCGGTCGTCGCGCGCTCGGGCGTGGTGCTCGGCGCGTTCTCGACGCATTCATGCGCGCCCGGCCATCCGGATGGCCGGGCGCTGCGCCTGCTCGACCTGCTCGCGCGGCAGGTCGCGGACATGGTGGAGCGCCGCCATGCGGAGACGGCGCTCGTCGCGAGCGAGGACCACAGGCAGTTCATCCACGAGCTGGGCGACGCCCTGCGCCCGCTCGACGATCCCGCGGCGATCGAGTTCGAGGCCTGCCGCAGGCTGGCCGCGCGCCTCGGCGCCGCGCGCACCTGCTTCGTCCAGGTCGACGAGGAAGCGGGCAGCCTGCGCATCGAGCGCGACTGCACACGCGCCGGCATCGCGTCGATCGCGGGCACGCACCGCATCGCCGACCATGAATGGGCGCTCAAGATCCTCCGCCGCGACGCCAGCATCGTGGTGTCGGACGTGGAGGATGCGGAGTTCATACCCACCGCATCGCGCCGCGCCCTTGCCGCGCTCGGCACCGTCGCCGCGATCTCGGTCCCGCTGGTCGAGGCAGGGCGCCTCGTCGGCGCGCTCAACGTGTCCGACGACCGCAGGCGGGACTGGAGCGCCGCCGACTTCGCCCTCGTGCGCGACGTGGGCGAGCGGATCTGGGCGGCGAGCGAGCGCGCCCGCGCCGAGGCGGCGCGGCGGGAGGGCGCCGGGCTGTTCCGCGGCATCTTCGAGCACTCGCCCGTCGGCATCGGCGTCCTGCATCGCAGCGGCGTGTTCGAGAGCGCCAACGCGAGTTTCTGCGACCGTGTCGGCTATGCGCTCGAGGAACTGTGCACGCTCCCGCCGCAGACGCTGGTCCATCCCAAGGATCGCGCGCTCAACGACGAGACGTTTACGCGCATGTGGTCAGGGCAGGTCGAGGTCTCCGTCGCGGTCGGGCCGGATCCCTGGCTCGTCGAGGCCGATCCCGGCGAGGTCGACAGCGCGATCATCAACCTCTCGATCGACGCGCGCGACGCCATGCCCTCGGGCGGCCGGCTCGACCTCTCGGTCGGCAACGTGGTGCTCGGCGAGCAGGAGGCGCGGCGGCTCGACCTCGCGCCGGGCCCCCATGTGCGCATCTGCGTCGCCAACACCGGCACGGGCATGGACGCCGAGGTGCTGCGCCGCGCGACCGAGCCCTTCTTCACCACCAAGCCGCAGGGCGAGGGCACGGCGCTGGGGCTGAGCAGCGTCTACGGCTTCGTGCGCCAGTCGGGCGGCGGCCTCGGGATCGAGAGCCAGCCGGGCCGCGGGACGACGGTGACCCTGCTGCTGCCGCGCTCGGCGCCCAGGGCCGGGACGGCCGCGACCGGTGGCGACCTGGACGACATGCCAGCCGGCCTGGGCGAGCGCGTGCTCGTGGTCGAGGACAACGACCAGGTGCGTCGCGCCGTCGCCGGCCGCCTGCGCATGCTCGGCTACGACGTCGTCGAGGCGGGGCGCGGCGCCGAGGCGATCGCGGCCCTCGAGGGCGACGCGACGATCCGGCTGGTGCTGAGCGACGTGGTGATGCCGGGCGGGGTCGACGGCTTCGATGTCGCCGACTGGGCCCGCGCGCACAGGCCCGATGTCGGCGTGCTGCTCGTGTCGGGGAACATGGCCTCGGACCCGCGGCGCGCGGCGCATCCAAGTCTGCGCATGCTCGCCCGGGAATTGCGCGAAGCCCTGGCCGACTGACGCCGGGCATGCATCCGCGCGGCGCGGATGCGGCGCTTGCGCCGGGACGCGTGCCGGCCATACGGATCGCCCGTCTCAGGGGAGGCTCCACGGGAACGGCGACGTGATCGATCAGCAAGACTTCGACTCCATTCGGAACCTCCATGGGGATTTCCTCGCCGGCATAGCTGGCGGGCAGCGCGCGGATTTCCGCAAGAAGGACCTGTCCGGCCTGAAGCTCGCCGACGCGGACCTTTCCACGGCGCTGCTGGTGGCGACGAAAGCCACCTCCTGCGAGCTTACGGACGTGGTCCTCTCGGGCGCGGACATGTTCTGCGCCGATTTCCGCGCCGCGGTCCTCGTCGCCTGCGACCTGCGCCGCATCGATGGCCGCGGCATCGACTTCGGCGGCGCGCGGCTTGGCAATTGCGACCTGCGCGAAAGCGACCTGCGCCCGGGCATGCTCCTGAAGGCAGGCGCCTGGACCGGCGAGGAGGTGGCGACGTCCTTCGCCGGCGCGACGATGTCGGGCGCGAACCTGAGCGGCGCCGTGCTGCGCGGCGCGAAGCTGCGGCGCGTGGTGCTGAAGCCCGCGGAGATCCGCGACGGCGATGGCCGGCGCACCGGCCGGCGCGTCTCCGCGAGCCTGGTCGACTGCGACCTGCGCGCGGCCGACTTCGCGGAATCCGACCTGCGCGCGGCCGTGCTGACCCGCGCCCAGCTGCGCGGCGCGCGCTTCACCCGCGCGCGGCTCGACGGCGCGCAGCTCCCCGCGCGCGTCACGGCCTGACGGCGCGCGGGGCCTCCGGGCAGACGCGCCCGAGCAGCGTGGCGATGTCGTCGAAGCGCACCGGCTTCGCGACGTAGTGGGACATGCCGCTGTCGAGCCCACGTTCGCGGTCCGCGCGCTGGGCGAGCGCGCTGAGCCCGATGATCGGCGTCTCGCCATAGCCAGGCAGGGAGGCGCGGATCGTGCGCGCCGCCTCGTAGCCGTCCATGCCGGGCATCTGCACGTCGAGCATCACGACGTCGAAGGGCTCCTCGCCAGCGGCGAGCACCGCCTCGACGCCGTCGGCCGCCAGCCGGATCGAATGGTCG
>VGDA01000451.1 GCA_016869915.1 Alphaproteobacteria bacterium | reverse complement strand
CAGTTCCTCGACGTCGTGGACGATCTTCATCGCCCGGCCGCCGAGCACGTAGGACGGGCGCAGCAGCACCGGGTAGCCGATTCGCGCGGCGGCGGCCTCGGCCTCGGCGAGGCTGAAGGCGGTGCCGCTCGGCGGCTGCCTGAGCTTCAGCCGCTCGAGCAGGCGCGCGAAGCGCTCGCGGTCCTCGGCGAGGTCGATCGCGTCGGAGGAGGTGCCGAGGATGGGGATGTCGGCGACGGTGAGCGCGTGCGCGAGCTTGAGCGGCGTCTGGCCGCCGAACTGCACGATCACGCCGAGCACCTGGCCGTTGGACTGCTCGCGCCGGATGACCTCGATCACGTCTTCCGGCGTCAGCGGCTCGAAGTAGAGCCGGTCGGCCGTGTCGTAGTCGGTCGACACGGTCTCCGGGTTGCAGTTGATCATGATCGTCTCGTAGCCGGCCTCGCGCAGCGCGTAGACGGCGTGGACGCAGCAATAGTCAAACTCGATGCCCTGGCCGATGCGGTTCGGCCCGCCGCCGAGGATAACGACCTTGCGCCGGTCGGTCGCCTCGTCCTCGCTCTCCGCCGGCGACATGCCGTCGCCCTCGTGGGTCGAGTAGAGGTAAGGCGTGCGCGACGCGAACTCCGCGGCGCAGGTGTCGATGCGCTTGTAGGCGGGCACGATGCCGAGCGCGCGGCGCGCCGCAGCCACCTCGGCCTCGCCGCGGCTGGAAAGCTCGGCGAGCCGCGCGTCGGAGAAGCCCATGCCCTTGATGCGCGCCCAGCCCGGCGCGTCCTGCGGCAGGCCCGCGGCGTGGATCCCGGCCTCGGCCTCCACGACCTCGCGGATGCGCTCGATGAACCACGGGTCGACCTTGCAGGCCGCGTGGACCTCGGCGACCGAGAAACCGTGGCGCAGCGCCTGCGCGACGACCAGCAGCCGGTCCGGCGTCGGCCGCGCCAGCGCCGCGCGGATCGCGTCGCGGTTGGCGCCGCCCTGCGCGCCCTCGATCTCGACCTCGTTGAAGCCGTTGAGGCCCGTCTCGAGCGAGCGCAGCGCCTTCTGCGCGGACTCCGCGAAGCTGCGCCCGATCGACATCGCCTCGCCGACCGACTTCATCGAGGTCGTCAGCAGCGCGGGCGTGCCGGGGAACTTCTCGAAGGTGAAGCGCGGCATCTTCGTGACGACGTAGTCGATCGTCGGCTCGAAGCTCGCGGGCGTCACGCCGGTGATGTCGTTCCTGAGCTCGTCCAGCGTGTAGCCGACGGCGAGCAGCGCGGCGACCTTGGCGATCGGGAAGCCGGTCGCCTTCGAGGCGAGCGCCGAGCTGCGCGACACGCGCGGGTTCATCTCGATCACGACCAGCCGGCCATTCGCCGGGTTGACCGCGAACTGCACGTTCGACCCGCCGGTGTCGACCCCGATCTCGCGCAGCACCGCGATCGACGCGTTGCGCATCACCTGGTATTCCTTGTCGGTCAGCGTCAGCGCAGGCGCCACCGTGATCGAATCGCCGGTGTGGATCCCCATCGGGTCGACGTTCTCGATCGAGCAGACGATGATGCAGTTGTCGGCGCGGTCGCGCACGACCTCCATCTCGTATTCCTTCCAGCCGAGGACGCTTTCCTCGACCAGCGTCGAGCCGACCGGCGAGGCGCGCAGCGCGCCGGAGACGATCTCCTCGTACTCATCCCTGTTGTAGGCGATGCCGCCGCCGGTGCCGGCAAGCGTGAAGCTGGGGCGGATGATCGCGGGCAGGCCGACGACGTCGAGCGCGTCGCGCGCCTCGGCCATCGAGGTCACGAGGCGCGAGCGCGGGCTCTCCAGGCCGATCTTGTCCATCGCGTCGCGGAACTTCAGCCGGTCCTCGGCCTTGTCGATCGCGTCGCGCTTGGCGCCGATCATCTCGACGCCGAACTTCTCCAGCACGCCCATGTCGGCGAGCTTCATCGCGGTGTTCAGCGCGGTCTGCCCGCCCATCGTCGGGAGCAGCGCGTTGGGGCGCTCCTTCTCGATGATCTTGGCGACGATCTCCGGCGTGATCGGCTCGATGTAGGTCGCGTCGGCGAGGCCCGGGTCGGTCATGATCGTCGCCGGGTTCGAGTTCACAAGCACGATCCGGTAGCCCTGCGCGCGCAGGGCCTTGCAGGCCTGCGCGCCCGAATAGTCGAACTCGCAGGCCTGGCCGATGACGATCGGCCCGGCGCCGATGATCAGGATCGACTTGATGTCCGTGCGCTTGGGCATGTCGCTCGCTCAGCCCTTCCTGGCCATGCCCGCCGCGAAGCGGTCGAAGAGGTAGTGGGAATCCTCGGGGCCGGGCGAGGCCTCGGGGTGGTACTGGACGGAGAAGAAGGGCTTGCCGTCGACGGCGATGCCCTCGTTCGTCCCGTCGAAGAGCGAGACATGGCTGGCGCGCACGCCCGCCGGCAGGGATGCCGGGTCGACCGCGAAGCCATGGTTCTGGCTCGTGATCTCCACCTTGCGCGTGGCGAGGTCCTGGACCGGGTGGTTGGCGCCGCGGTGCCCGCGCTCGAGCTTGAAGGTCCGCGCGCCGAGGGCGAGCGCCATCAGCTGGTGCCCGAGGCAGATGCCGAAGATCGGCACGCCCGCGGCCATCAGTTCGCGGATCACCGGCACGGCGTGGCGGCCCGTGGCCGCGGGGTCGCCGGGGCCGTTCGACAGAAAGATGCCGTCGGGGCGATGGCGCAGGATCTCCGCGGCGGTCGCCTGGGCGGGGACCACCGTCACGTCGCAGCCGGCGCTCGCGAGGCAGCGCAGGATGTTGCGCTTGGCGCCGTAGTCGATCGCGACGACGCGATGGATCGGCTGCCCGAGCTTCCCGTAGCCCGCGCCGAGGCTCCAGCGCGTCTCCGACCAGCGATAGGACTGGCGCGTGCTCACCTCGACCGCGAGGTCCATGCCCTCCAGGCCCGGCCAGGCCCTGGCCTCGTCGAGCGCGCCGCCGATGTCGACGGCGCCATCGGGCGCGTGCACCAGCACGCCGTTCGGCGCGCCGAGGTCGCGGATCCGGCGCGTCAGGGCCCGTGTGTCGATCCCGGCGATGCCCGGCAGGCCATGGCCGCGCAGCCATGCGTCGAGGTGCTGGCGGGCGCGGAAGTTCGACGGGGCGGTGATGTCGGCGCGCAGTACGCAGCCGCGCGCCGCCGGCGTCAGCGTCTCGATGTCCTCGTCGTTCGTGCCGACGTTCCCGACATGCGGGAAGGTG
>VGDA01000450.1 GCA_016869915.1 Alphaproteobacteria bacterium | reverse complement strand
CCGCGATGCTGCGCGTGGTCGCGGCGCTCATGAACCTGCGCTCGCGGCTCACCGGCATCGCGACCGGAGACCAGGCGATCTTCGTCACGCGCGCCGCCTTCGAGCGCATCGGCGGATTTCCGCTGCAGCCGCTGATGGAGGACATCGAGATCTCGCGCCGGCTCAAGGCGATCGGCCCTCCGGCCTGCCTGCGCGCGAAGGTCACGACGTCGGGCCGTCGCTGGGAGCGCCGCGGCGCCTGGGCGACGATCCTCCTGATGTGGCGGCTGCGCTGGCGCTACTGGCGTGGCGAAAGCCCGGAACGCCTCGCGCAGGCCTATCGATGACGACGGCCGTCGTCGTCTTCGCGAAGGCACCGGTGCCGGGCCTCGCCAAGACACGCCTGGCGCCCGCGCTGGGCGAGGTCGGCGCCGCGGCACTGGCGGAGCGCATGCTGCGCCATGCGCTGGCGCAGGCGGTGGCCGCCGGTATCGGCCCGGTCGAGCTCTGCGCGACGCCCGATGCGCCGCATCCCGCCTTGCGCGCGATGGCCGGGTCCTTCGGGGCCGCCCTGGCGGTGCAGGGCACGGGGGACCTGGGCGCGCGCATGGCGCGTGCGCTTCGTCGCCAGCTGCGGCGCTGGCCGCGCGCGCTCCTGGTCGGGACCGATTCCCCGGCGCTTGGCGCGCGCCAGCTGCAGGAGGCCGCGCGTGCCCTCGACGACCACGACGCGGTGTTCGTGCCGACGCTTGACGGCGGCTACGTGCTCGTCGGCCAGCGACGCCCCGGAGACGGGCGATGCTTCCGCGGCATGGCCTGGAGCCATCCGCGCGTGATGGACGAGACGCGCCGGCGCCTCGCCGAGGCCGGGCTGCGCTGGGCCGAGCTTTCCCCCGTCCGCGACATCGACGGTCCCGCGGACCTGGCATCGTTGCCGCCCGAATGGCGCGAGGGCCTGCCCGTCATGCCGGGCGGGAGGGATGTGCTCCATGGCGGCTGATCCGGCGCCGCCGACCGGCCGGGATGCGATGCGCTCCCTGCTCCGGGACATCTTCAGCCGCGGCATCGGCAAGGAGGAGATGCCGGAACGCGTGCGCCGGGAACTCCGCGCCGAGCAGCATCGCGGCGACATCCTGACGAGCGTCGTCCAGCTGGCGCTGTGCGCGATCTTCGTCGCCCTCTACACGCTGTCGCGCGGCACGTCGCCCGCGGACGCACCATTCATGCCGGTGCCATGGGCGCTGGCGGCCTATGCCGCGTTCTCGATCGCCAAGTTCGGCCTCGCCTGCCGCGGTCCGCTCGCCGCGCCGGTGCAGGTCGCGTCGATCCTCGCGGACATGGTGCTGCTGCTCGGGCTGATCTGGAGCTTCCACATCCAGTACGGGCAGGTCGCCGCCTTCTACCTGAAGGCACCGACGCTGCTCTATGTCTTCATCTTCATCGCGCTGCGCGCGCTGCGGATGGAGGCGACCTACGTGGTCGTGGCTGGCGCCGCCGCCGCCGCGGGCTGGCTCGTCCTGGTCGCCTATGCGGCGATGGCCGGGGAGGGCGGGATGGCCGTCACCCGCGACTTCGTCGTGTACATGACGTCGTCGACGATCCTCTGGGGCGCGGAGATCGACAAGATCGTCTCGATCGGCCTCGTGACCGGCGTGATCGCGCTGTCGATCGTTCGCGCGCGCCGGATCCTGCACCGCTCCGTCACGGAGGCGGCCGCGGCGCGCGAGCTGCGCCGCTTCTTCGACCCGCGGGTGGCGTCGCGCATAACCGGGGCGCAGGAGCTGCTCGAGCCGGGCCACGGCGAGCGCCGCGACGCCGCGACCCTGTTCGTGGACCTGCGCGGCTTCTCGGCCCTCTCCCGCCTCGTCGACCCGGACACGCTCGTGCGGATCCTGACCGACTACCATGCCAACCTGATTCCCCCGATCCGCGCCCATGGCGGCAACATCGACAAGTTCCTCGGCGACGGGATCATGGCGAGCTTCGGGGCCACCAGCCCATCCGCCAGCCACGCCGCGGACGCCCTCCGCGCGACGGAGGCGCTCGTGCTGGCGGCGGACGCCTGGCTGGAGCGCCTGCGTCGGGAGGGCATCCCGGTCGCGGGCGTCGGCGTCGGGACGGCAAGCGGCTCGGTCGTGTTCGGCTGCATCGGCGACGGCGCGCGCCTCGAATACACGGTCATCGGCGAGGCGGCGAATCTCGCGTCAAGGCTCGAGAAGGCCACCAAGGCGCAGGGCGTGCCGGCGATCGTCCTTGCGTCGACGTGGGACCTCGCGCGAGCGCAGGGCTACGTGCCGCGCGCCGTCGCGCCGTCGCGGCGCAGGATCGACGTCGCCGGGATCGATGGCCCGGTGGACGTGGTGCTGCTCAGCCGTGATCCGCGGGAGGCGTGAAGCCCGTGCAGCCCCGGGAGCGAACCCGGTCCAGTTCGCCGAGCGCCGCGCGCGTGGCGGGGGCGTCGTCCGGCCTGGTCTTCAGTTCGGCGCGCAGCCAGGCAAGATCGTCGCCGTCGTCGATGTCCCGGACCGGCGCGAGAAGCCGCGTCTTCAGGCGATGCGCAGCGGCGCGGCGCAGCGTCTGGGCCAGCACCTGCGGACCGCCCCAGGCCATCGGCGCGAAGAGGGGAGCGGCGGCTTGCGCGCATCGCACGCCGATCAGACAGTAGCCGCCGTCCGGACTGGGGACGAGCGCGACGTCGCGCGTGCCGCCGTCGCGCAGGATCCGCGCGGCGGCGGCGATCGTCGCGCTGCCGATCAGCGGCACGTCCGCGCCCATCAGCAGCGCGCCATCCGGGCAGCGCGCCAGAAGCACGGTCAGCGCCTCGTGCAGCGTCGCGCCGAGATTGCCCGCGTCGGCATGGACCAGCTCCCAGCGCGGCCCGAGGATCGCCCCGAGTTCCTCGACCGCATCGGCCGGGCGATAGAACGCCACCATGTCCAGTCCGACGCATTGCGCCGCGTCGCCGGCGGCGCGCGCGCAATCCGTCAGGAAGGCGCACGAAAGCCGCGCAGCGGCATCGTTGCCGATGCTGCGCGCGAGGCGCGTCTTCGTCGCCCCTGGGCGTGGCGGCTTGCACATCAGGCCGAGACCGATCCGCGGCTCGCTCATGGTCGACCCGCGCCGCGCCCGACGCCACGCGTCGCCTCGCGCCCGATCACCCAGAGGATCTTGATCCCGGCCCTGACCGTGCCGGCGATCGTGCCCGAGACCTTGGACACGCCGATGCGGCGTCTGT
>VGDA01000449.1 GCA_016869915.1 Alphaproteobacteria bacterium | reverse complement strand
CTCCGGAAAGCCGTGCAGGTCGCCGAGGCGAACCGGCTCAGCTCTCTGCGTGCCCTCTCTGACTTGATTGGCGCCGAGCGTAACGCGGGGAATTCCAGAAACGCAGTTGCTGTCGCCAACAAACGCTTGCAAGCCGCGCGCGCCTACGGGCGTACGGGGGACATCGTGGCGGGCGAGGCGAATGTCGCGTTCGAAGAGGTCTGGATGGGTAATCTCGCGGCCGCCGAGCGGGGCGTCGCCGAGGCGCGGCGCGCTTTAGCCGACCCGTCCTTCCAGCGCTGGTCCGGGTACCAGACGCTTTACCGCTTTTATGAGGCCAATATCCTTCGTGCAGAGGTCGCGCTCAGAATCGCCGAGGGACGCTACGCCGACGCCGAACGCGCCGCGCGCGCCGGTCTCCAAAACCGGCAATGGAATTTGGAAAACAGGCAGGCAATAGCTGCCTTCGTGCCGGGCTTTAGCGACGATTCGTATGATGGCCTCCTAATCTTAAGCCTGACGCAGCTTGGAACCGTGCTGCAAAGACAGGGGAGGCTGGTGGAGGCCGAGGCAGAGTACAGGCGGGCTTTTGTCACTTCGCTGCGCATCTTCGGACGCGACAGCACTCGCGTCGCCGCGCTGTCGCTGAGCCTCTCCGGCAACATGCTGGAACAGCGGCGCTTTGCCGAGGCTCAGCAGCTCGCCAACGTCGCCCTTGCGACGTATGATCGATTGGGTATCGCGCAGGGGTCCCAATTTGTGGCCGCGGGCAACGTCTTCGCCGCCGTCGCCGCGCTGGAGGCGGGCGATCCTGCGTCGGCGGATGCCGCGATCGATCGCGCCCTTGCCGTGTTCGCCAACGATCCGGGCGGACGCTATCTCCACGTAGAGAGCCGGCCCATCGTGCTCGTGTCGAAGATCTCGTCCGGCCGTGCCTCGACTGTCGTCGCGAGCGTCGAGCGGCTCTTATCTGAAAGACAGCGTAACTTCGGGGATCGGGCCTACGAGACGGCGCAGGCGCGCGGGCTTCTTGCGGCGGTGCGGGCAGCAACTGGGCGGCGGGAGGAAGCGCTCAACTTGTTCCGTGGATCAGTTTCCATCCTTTTGCAGGCGTCGCGGCAGAGCGACGACGAGGATGGCAGCGCGCTGCGCGAGCGCGTGCAGCGCTTCTTGTTGGAGAGCTACATTGACTTGCTGAGCACGTTGCCCGCGACCACGGGCGGCGACTTCGATCCGGCGGCTGAGGCGTTCCGCGTGGCAGACGCGGTCCGCGCGCAGGGCGTCCAGCGCGCGCTGGCGGAGAGCGCGGTGCGCTCCGGGATCCGCGACCCAAACCTCGCGGCGCTGGTCCGCCAGGAGCAGGACGCGCGCAAGCAGATCGCGGCACAGTTCGGCCTTCTTTCGAACATCCTGTCGGCGCCCGCTGGCCAGCAGGACGCTGCGGCGACGACGTTGCTGCGCACGAACATCGACGCGCTTCGCAGCGCGCGGGCGTCGCTGCGCGGGGAGATCGAGCGCCGTTTTCCGGACTACGTGAGCCTGATCAACCCTCCACCCGCGACGGTGGCGGAGGTGCAGTCGCAGCTTCGCGCGGGCGAGGCGCTATTGAGCGTCTACGTGGGCAATTCGAAGAGCTTCGTCTGGGCGGTGCCCAAGAGCGGACCGGCGGCCTTTGCGGCGGTCGCGGCCGGCGACGGCGACGTCGCGCGATCGGTTGCGCAGCTGCGCCGCGCGCTGGACCCGAACGCGGCGACGCTTGACGACATCCCGGCCTTCGACGTGGCGCTCGCGCATCGCATGCACGAGCAGATTGTCTCGCCGGTCCAGCAGGGGCTGGCCGGGGCGGACAGCCTCCTGGTGGTGCCGGACAAGGCGCTCGGCCAGATCCCGTTCTCGCTGCTGGTGACGCGACCGGTCGCAGCGCCGACGGACGCGCGGGGCGGCGCGCTGTTCTCGGGCTACGCGCAGGTCCCGTTCCTCGCGCGCGAGAAGGCGGTGACCCAGCTCCCATCGGTTGCGTCGCTGGGCGCGCTGCGCCGACTTCCGCCCGGCGAGGCGTCGCGCAAGCCGTTCATCGGCTTCGGCGATCCGTTCTTCAGCGCGGAGCAGGCGGCGGAGGGCGGCACGCAGGTGGCGCAACTGGCGACGCGCGGCCTGCAGACGCGAGGTCTTCCGCTGGTGCGGCGCAATGCGCCGCAGACCCAGTCCTCGGCGAGCGCGGAGCTCGCGAGCCTGCCGCGGCTATCGGACACGGCGGAGGAGGTGCGGAGCATCGCGCTGGCGCTGAAGGCGGATCCCGCCGCCGACGTGTTCCTCGGGCTGCAGGCAAGCGAGGCGCGGGTGAAGGGGGCGAGCCTCTCGGACCGTAAGGTGGTGATGTTCGCCACCCACGGCCTGGTGCCGGGCGACCTGAACGGCCTGACGCAGCCCGCGCTGGCGCTGACGGCGCCGGCAATCGCGGGCAGCGACGGCGACGGGCTCCTCACGATGGACGAGGTGCTGGGGCTGCGGCTGAACGCGGACTGGGTGGTGCTGAGCGCTTGCAACACGGCGACGGGTGACGGCGCGGGCGCGGAGGCTGTGTCGGGCCTCGGCCGCGCCTTTTTCTACGCCGGCACGCGAGCGCTGCTCGTGACGAACTGGCCCGTGGAGACGACGAGCGCGCGGGTGCTGACGACGGACCTCTTTGCGCGGCAGGCGGCAGACCCGGGCCTGGCGCGGGCCAAGGCTTTCCAGCAGGCGATGCTGGCGCTGATCGACGGCCCGGGCTTCGTCGAGGGCGGGCGCACGGTGTTTTCGTACGCGCACCCCATCTTCTGGGCGCCCTTCGCCGTTGTCGGCGACGGCGGCTGAGCCGCCGCCCGCTCAGCGCAACCTCGGCTCCACGGCGCGCACCGCGTCGAGATGCGCGCGGCCTAGCTGGTGGCTGCGTCGCGGCGACCAGCCATGCACGGCATCGGGCGTGTCGTCCTCGTCGGCGAAGGGCATCTCCACCGTGATCGCGAGGCAGCGGAAGCGGTTGGCGACCCAGGAAGACCCGATGGCGAGGTTCACGCTGCCGGCGTCGCGCGACCAGTTGCCGTTATGCGCGTGGTGCTCTGGGGTCGCGGCGACGAGCGCGGCGAGGTAGTCGCGGAAGAGCCGCGTCATCGCCTCGGTCTGGTTCGGCACGCCCATCGAGCCGATCAGGAAGTTGTGCGGCGTCGCCTCGTCGCCATGGATGTCGAGGAACAGGTCTACGCCGGTCT
>VGDA01000448.1 GCA_016869915.1 Alphaproteobacteria bacterium | reverse complement strand
CGCTGGTGCTCGTCTCGTCGGGCCTTGCGACGCGCGTGGCGCCCGGCTATGGCGGCTACGCGGCGTCCAAGGCCGGGCTGCTCGCGCTCGCCAAGGCCATCGCGGCGGAGAACGCGCCACGGCTGCGCGCCAACTGCGTCGCGCCGGGCGCGGTCGACACGGAATTCCTGACCGGCGGGACGGGCCGCGACGCGCGGCGCGCCTCGATCGACCGCGAGGCCTATCTCAGGATGATACCGATGGGACGCCTCGCCCTTCCCGGGGACGTCGCGGGGCCTATTCTGTTCCTCCTGGGCCCGGGCTCCTGCTACATGACCGGTCAGGTGCTCTACGTTAACGGCGGCGGCCTCACCCCATGAGGCGACCCGCGGCAGGAAAGGGAGTGGCGCGATGGACGACATGATCGGGAGGCGCGCCGCGCTCGGCGCGCTTGGTGGCGGCGCCGCGATGGCGGCTGGACTGGGCGGCATCGCGTCCGCTCAAGGCCTCCGGCCCTTCACCGCGATCACGCCCTTCGGCTTCATCGCCGATTTCGGCGAACTGATGAACGCCCATTCGGCAGGGCATTTCCGCGCCCAGGGCCTGCAGAGCACGGTGCTCGGCGGCCAGGGCACCGGCCAGGCCGTGACGCAGCTGATCGCGGGCCAGGCGAAGTTCACCCGCGCCTCGGGCCTCGACATCGCGCGCGCCGTGTACGCCGCGAACGCGCCGCTCGTCGTCATCTCCACGCTCTACCAGGGCTCCAACTGGTACGTGATCAGCCACCGCGACAAGCCGATCCGCACCGCCCTCGACATGAAGGGCAAGAAGATGGGCGTGGTCTCCGTCAACGGGACGACGGAGAACTTCCTCGACCTCATGCTCGGCTCGGCCGGCGTCAGCCCGTCGGAGACGCCGCGCGAGGCGGTGGGAAACAGCCCTGCGGCCTTCCAGTTCGTCAAGCAGGGCCGGATCGACGGCTTCATCGCCGCCTTCAGCGTCGCGATCGCGCTGCGCGAGGCGAACGAGCCCTTCGAGTTCTTCACCAGCGACAAGTACGCGCCGATGCCGAGCCAGGTCTACGCGACCACCCGCGAGGTCGCCGAGAAGGAGCCCGAGCTCGTCGTGCGCTTCCTGCGCGCCCTCAGGGCCTCGGTCGAGGACCTGCTGACGCAGGACTACAACGCGATCCTCGACCGGATCTCCAGGGACTTCGAGGTCCCGGGCATCCGCAACCGCGCGCCGCTGGTCGCCATCGCCCGCGAGGCGAAGGAGCTGTGGTTCACCGAGGGTCGGGAGAACCTCATGCGCAACGTGCCGGCGCTCTGGCAGAAGGGCGCCGAGGCGATCAACCGGTCGGGCCTCTTCAAGGTCGACGACGTCGCGCGGCTCTACACCAACCGCTTCATCGACGAGGCGCTCAGGACGTGACCTCGCAACCGCCAGGGGAGCCCGCGGAGATCCTCCTCCGCGGCGTCGAGAAGCGCTTCGCGACGCCGGACGGCGAGGTGCACGCGCTCGCGCCCACCGACCTCTCCGTGCGCAAGGGCGAGATGCTCGTCCTGCTCGGCCCCTCGGGCTGCGGCAAGACGACCCTGCTGCGCATGATCGGCGGCCTGCTCGCGCCGACCGGCGGCGACCTGCGCGTCGCCGGCCGCGCGCTCTGGGACGGCGAGCGCCGCGACGGCGCCGCCGTGCAGGAGCTCGGCATGGTCTTCCAGGAGGCCAACCTCTTCCCCTGGCTGTCGATCGAGGGCAACGTCGCGCTGCCGCTGCGCCTGCGGGGCATGTCCCGCGCGGAGCGCCTGCGCCGGGCCCAGGAGCTGACGCGGCTCGTCGGCATCGAGGGCTTCGAGAAGCGCTGGCCGCGCGAGCTCTCCGGCGGGATGCGCCAGCGCGCCGCGATCGCGCGCGCGCTCAGCTACGACCCCGAGATCCTGCTCATGGACGAGCCCTTCGGCGCGCTCGACGCGATGACGCGCGACGCGATGAACCTCGAGCTGCAGCGGATCTGGATGGAGACCGGGCGCACGGTCGTGCTGGTCACGCATTCGATCGCCGAGGCGACCTTCCTCGCGGACCGCATCGTCCTTCTGAGCCCGCGGCCCGGCAGGATCGACACGGTGATCGAGGTTCCCTTCGAGCGGCCGCGGCCGCTCGCCCTGCAGACGGACGCCGCCTTCCAGGCGATCGTGCGCCGCCTGCGCTCGAGGCTGGAGGAGATCAGTTGAGCGACGGCAGCGCCAGGGCGCCGGCGGGGCGCCGCGGGGGGATCCCGCTCGAATGGATCACGACGCCGCTGCTCGTGGGCGCGGCCCTGCTCGTCTGGCATGGCTACGTCACGGGCTTCGGCGTCTCGCCCTTCATCCTGCCCAAGCCGGGGGACGTCATCGCGTCCTGGGCCGAGTTGCTGCGCACGCGCTCCACCTGGAGGCATAGCTGGGCGACGGTCTACGAGACGATCGCGGGCTTCGGCTTCGCGCTGGTCGCCGGCGTGCTGATGGGCGCCGTGCTCGGCAAGATCCCCTGGCTCGAGCGGACCCTGAACCCGTTCATCGTGGCAAGCCAGGTCGTGCCGAAGGTCGCGCTCGTGCCGCTCTTCGTCGTCTGGTTCGGCTTCGGGCCGACGACCAAGGTGCTGCTCGCGGCGGTGCTGGCCTTCTTCCCGATCTTCACCAACACGCTGCTGGGCGTGAAGTCGGTCGACCTCGGCCATCGCGACGTGATGACCAGCCTCAACACCAGCAGGCTGCAGCGCTTCCGCCACCTCGAGCTGCCGAGCGCGCTGCCCTACATCATCACCGGCATGGAGGTCGGCATCGTGCTGGCGATCATCGGCGCGGTGGTGGGCGAGTATCTTGGCGGCAACCAGGGCCTCGGCTACCTGCTCATCGCGAAGATGAACGCCTACGAGACCGACATGCTCTTCGCGGTGCTGATCCACCTCACGGTGATCGGCTTCGCCTTCTACCTCTCGGTCGGGATGCTGCGCCGCTTCGTCATCCCCTGGCACGAGAGCGTGCAGGTGGAGAGGCGCGGAAGGTGAGCGCCGGCGATCGCGTCGCCGTCGTCGGCGCGGGGCCGGTCGGGCTCGTCCTCGCGCTCCTGCTCGCGCGCGCGCGCATCCCGGTCCTGGTCGTGGAGCAGGGCGAGGCGCTGCCCACGGAGCTGCGCGCCTCGACATTCCACCCGCCGACGCTCGAGATGCTCGACGAGCTCGGCCTCGCCGCCGGCATGCTTGGGCTGGGC
>VGDA01000447.1 GCA_016869915.1 Alphaproteobacteria bacterium | reverse complement strand
GCTCGGCGTCGACAGCCGGCCGTTACGCACGACGAAGATGTTCGAACCCATGCCCTCGGCGAGGTTGCCGTTGGCGTCGAGCAGCACGGCCCAGCCCTCGGGGTCGTGCGCCTTCACCTGCTGCTCCGCGACGATCATGTTGAGGTAGTTGTGGCTCTTGGCGCGCGGGCTCAGCATGTCCGGCGCGATGCGCCGCGCCGCGGGCGTCCAGACGTCGATGCCGTCGCGGTAGAGGCGCGCGCGGCCCTTGAGCGGCAGCGGCGTGCACTCCACCACCACCTGCGGGCCGGTGTCCTCCCAGCCCTCGTCGCCGATCGCGTCGACGCCGCGGCTGACGCGCTGGCCGATCCACCAGTCGCCCGCCGCGTGGCGAAGGTGCTCGTTGCGCGCGACGATCTCCTCGGAGATGTCGATCATCTCCTGCGGCGACATGCCGGGGTCGATGCGCAGGTACTTCATCGAGCGGTAGAAGCGGTCGATGTGCTCCTTCAGGCGGAAGGCGCGGCCGTCGAAGGTGCGCGTCATGTCGAAGGCGCCGTCGCCGTACTTCCAGCTGCGGTCGCGAAACGGGATCAGCACCTGGCTCTCGGGGACGTACTTGCCGTTGAACCACGCGATGCGCTGGTTGGCGAGCTGGGACATGTCTTCTCCTCGTCGTCGATCGGGCTTGCGCGGGGCAGCGGCGTCAGCGGACGACGTAGCCGTAGCGCAGGTTGCTTGGCTCCGCGCCGTCGCGCAGGTAGCGCTCCTTGAGCGCGGCGAAGGCGTCGTCGCGCCACGCGGCCTTGCGGACGTCGTAGCGGTACATCCTGGCCGAGTTCTCGCCGAAGATCGCGCGCTTCACCGGGCCGTCCGCGGGCCCGAGCGGCGCAAAGCCGTGGCGGCGCTGCATGTCCTCCGGGATCTCGAGCCGCCGCAGCGCCTCGATCTGCCATTGCGGCGAGCCGGTCCAAACGGCGTCGGTGCCCCAGACGACATGGTCGGCGCCCAGCCCCTTCACCAGCATGCCCATCAGCGCGGCGCAGAGCCGCGGCTCGACCACCGTGGTCTGCGCGAAGATCTGGCCGAGGTCGCCATAGACGTTCGAGACACCCCATTTCGCGGGGATCTCGGCGAGGTCGGAGGTCCACTCCACGCGGCCCGTGCGCTCGAACTGGTCGAGCGCCTTCGCCGCGTTGCCGGCGCCGGTCCAGCGGAAGGCCGAGTGGTAGATCACGAAGCGGATCTGCGGCCAGTCGCGCGCCGCGCGGCCGACGTCGTCGACCTTCGCGTAGTCGGTCAGGCGCGGGAAGCGCTCCGCCGTCTCCGGCGGATAGAGGCCCTTGTGGACGCAGACGATGTCGACGCCCGCCTTAAGCAGCTTCTCGTAGAACGGGTAGACGAGCTTCTCGTCGTCCATGCGCCACGGCGTGCGCGCGAGGTGCTTGTTGGTATTGTCGCCGACCGTGTAGCCCTTGGCGGAATCCGGCTTGTCCTCGGCGAGGCAGCGCTCGGCCTCCTCCAGCCAGCCGTCGTGGCCGGGCGCGAAGATCATGTGGCTGAGGCAGCGGCGGCTGCCCGCGGCCTGGTTCACCCGCGCGCGCGCGTCGCGCTTCATCTCGTTGGTCAGGAACCAGTCGCGCCTGTCCTCGGACGGCGAGCCGCTGATCAGCGCCACCTTGGTGTCGCTGTCGAGGAAGACCTCCTTGAACCAGTTCGCGTACTTGAGGTCCTCGAGCGTCTGGGGCTTGCCGACGAGCGCCGGGTTCCAGCCCGCCCTGCCCACCGCCTCGCGCGCGCGCACGAAGCCCTCGAGCCGCGTGTCGTCGCGCAGGAAATGCGTGTGCACGTCCATGACGAACTGGTCGCGAAGTTGCGCGAGGCGCTCCTCGGCCGCGCCGGGGACCGCGGCTTCGGCGCGGTCGACGCCGTAGAGCGGGCCATAGACCTCGTTCATGGCGACGAAGGCCGCGGCCATGCCGGCGGCGCTGCGGAAGAAGCCGCGCCGCGACAGGCCGCGCGGCGCGCCGTGCTGGTCGGCGAGCGCGTCCAGCCGCGCCTCCACCCTGCGCTGCCGCTCCGTCTGCGGGCTCGGCATGAACTCGTCGCTGGAGACGACCTGCACCGGAAGCGGCGTCGGCGCCGACGCGTCCTCCGCCGGGGAAAGCGTCGACAGCTCGCGGTCGGACAGCATCTTCATGGCACGCGCTCCTCTGTGGACCGCGCCGGCAAGCATGGCGGCGCCACCGGTCGCCGGCAATAGGCTTCAGGCGCCCGGGGCGGCCGCGGTGCGCGAAAAGCCGCGCCGGCCCGATAGTCGCGCGGTCACTTCGTCTCGATCTCCACGAACACGAACTCGGTCGGGTTCGGGTTGGAGACGTCGTGCTCGACGCCCGCCTTGCGCGTGTAGCTCACGCCGGCGACGAGGTCGGCCGAGCGTTCGCCCTGGGCATCGCGCAGGCGGAGCTTCCCGGTGGTCATCGGCACGACGACGTAATCGTATTCGTGCCTGTGCCAGCCGGTCGATGCGCCGGGCGCGAAGCGCCACTCGATGACGCGGACGCGGTCGTTGTCGATCTGCAGAGTCGGGACGGCGGCGATCGTCATCGGTCAGTACCCCTTGGCCTTGAGTTGGAGCAGGCATCGCTCGAAGCCTGCGAGGTCGGTGTAGCGCGCCTCGCGCGGGACGTCCCCCACCTCCACCTCGAAGCCAGAGGAGATCACGCCTCCATCGAGCATCAGGTTGTCGGCCATGCCCATGCCCTCGATCATCATGCCGTCGGGGTCCTCGTGTACGCCGCTGTCGCGCAGGCGAAGGCGCTCCGCGCCGCCGACGGAGTCCGCGGTGCGCGCGAAGATGTCGCCCGCGACGTTGGTGTAGCCGAGCACCGGCTTGCCCTGGGCGCGCATGTAGCCCATCTCGAAGGCGGTCCCGACATCCATCGACGGCCCGCGATAGGGCGTCATCTGCGCCACGCAGATGTCGCAGGAATCCATCAGCGCGACGTCGGAATGGTAGATGCGCATCGCCTTCTGGCGCGGCGTAAGGTTCGTGAAGTCGAGCACCGCGTCGAACGGGAAGGCCCCCTCGAAGCCGTGGCGGCGGCAAAACTCCTTCTTGCGCGCCGCCGCGCCGAGCGCATCGGGCAGGAAGACGTCGGGACCCGCGAGGTAGATGCGACGGACCATCATCTCTTCTCCTTCAGGTAGGGCTGGCCGAGCGCGCGCGGCGCCACCGCGCGGCCCACGAAGCCGGCGAG